>CAKPRX010000011.1 GCA_934183135.1 uncultured Prevotella sp. | reverse complement strand
GTGCCAATGGGTACCACTGCGTACACGATGCCAAGCATCCCCAGGGCGAGATAGCGGTCATCAATACCTGTGGGTTCATAGGCGATGCCAAGGAGGAGAGCATCAACATGATACTGGAGTTTGCCCAGCGTAAGCAACAGGGCCAACTGGGACAGCTCTACGTGATGGGCTGTCTGTCGCAGCGTTACCAGGAAGAGCTGGAGGCCGAGATACCCGAGGTCGATAAGTTCTATGGCAAGTTCAACTTCAAGCAGCTGGTAAGCGACTTAGGTCCCGCCAGGGACGGAGGGGGCTCGTTCTCCTCGGCCCGTACTCAGCATCTGCCTACTACGCCTCACCACTACGCCTATGTCAAGATAGCCGAGGGCTGCGACCGCCACTGCGCTTACTGCGCCATCCCACTCATCACGGGGCGCCATGTATCGCGTCCCAAGGACGACATCCTGAAGGAGGTTCGCGACCTGGTGGCCGACGGTGTCAAGGAGTTTCAGATTATAGAGCAGGAACTGACCTACTACGGGGTAGATATAGACGGCCAGCGGCACATCGCTGACCTGATAGAGGACATTGCCAACATCGAGGGAGTGAAGTGGGTGCGTCTGCACTACGCTTACCCGAACCAGTTCCCCATGGAGCTGCTCGACGTGATGGCTCGCCACGGCAACGTGTGCAACTATCTGGACATAGCGCTCCAACACATTTCGGACCACATGCTCTCCAGGATGCACAGGCATGTCACCAAGCAGGAAACGATGGACCTGGTTAAGGCCATAAGGGACAAGGTGCCCGGCATACACCTGCGTACTACGCTGATGGTGGGTTTCCCTGGCGAGACGCAGGCCGACTTTGACGAGCTGATAGACTTTGTCAAGTGGGCGAAGTTCGAGCGTATGGGGGCCTTTGCCTACTCGGAAGAGGAGGGTACCTATAGCGCCGAGCACTATACCGATGACGTACCCGCAGAGGTTAAGGAGCAGCGGCTGGCCCAGCTGATGGCTGTGCAGCAGACCATCAGCGAGGAGGTAGAAGCCCGGAAAGTGGGGCATACGCTCCAGGTCATCATAGACCGCAAGGAGGGCGAGTACTATGTGGGGCGCACGGAGTACTGTTCGCCTGAGGTAGATCCTGAAGTGCTCATCCGCGCCACCCGCCAGCTACACGTGGGCCGCTTCTACAATGTTAAGATTACAGACTCTGAAGAGTTCGACTTATATGGACAGGTAGTATGAATAACAAGGAGTTTATTACAGAGCTGTCGCAGCGCACGGGTTTTACGCAGGCCGACACGCAGAAGTTAGTCAATACCCTGGTCGACGGGATGGGCAACAGTTTCTGCGCAGGCGACACGGTGGCCGTGTCATCGTTTGGCTCCTTTGAGGTAAAGAAGCGCCTGGAGCGTGTCGTGGTCAACCCCTCGACGGGCAAGCGTATGCTGGTTCCGCCTAAGTTGGTCTTGAGCTTCAAGCCGGCTCCCTCGGTCAAGGAGAAGTTAAAGAGTGGAGGACAGGAGAATGGCTAAACTGGGTATCAAGGAACTGGCTGCCATGCTGGCCGATAAGCGCCATCTGGACATAGCCGACGCTACGCACTTCGTAGAAGCCCTCTTTGACGTGCTCAGTACGGGGCTGCACTACGAGAAAATCGTTAAGATCAAGGGGCTGGGCACCTTTAAGGTAATCGCCGTGAGCGCGCGCAAGAGTGTGGATGTCAATACCGGCGAGGCCATCGAGCTGTCTGGCCGGGACAAGATAACGTTTACCCCCGATGCCACCCTGCGCGACCTGGTAAACCGCCCGTTTGCCCAGTTCGAGACGGTGGTGGTCAATGACGGTGTAGACTTCTCGGCCATCGATGCCAAGATGGAGGCGAATGACGAAACGCCGGCAGAGGTGGCTGTCACGGCAACCTCGGAGACAGCCCTGCCAGTGACGGAGCCTTCGGTAGAGGTGCCTGAAGCGGCCCCCGAAGCAGCCCAGGCTGCAGCAGTGGCGATGCCGGAGGCCACCGCGACTTCGGAGACAATGGAAGATAGTGTAGCGGCAGCCGTGGCTGACCAAGAGCCTGTAGAGACGGTGGCTGGGGCGGCTCCGACCACTATGCCCCCCCAGGAGGCTGCGCCCGAGCCGGCGGCTCAGACCCAGGCTGTGGCCGGGGAACCGGCGGTGCAGGAGTACCCTGGGCAGGAGCAACCCTCTGAGCCTGCCCCCCAGCCCATGGCAGAGCCAGTGGCCGCCGCCTCATGGCAAGACCAGATGATGGAGTCGCAGACCAAGACGCTCACGGAGACCAACGAACTCTTGCGCGAGCAGCTGGAGCGCTCGCAGCGGCTGATGCGTGCCTTCGGGATAGTGTTAGTGGCGTTTGTAGTGCTCTGTTGCGGTGGCGGCTGCTATATGTTTAGCCTGTTTGCCCAGCGCGACAACCGTATAGAGCATTTGGAGACCCAGATACTGCAGGCCAAGCAGGCCAGGAACGTAAAGCCGAAGCCCGCGCCACGGGCCGCCAGCGAGGCTATCATACCCGCCATACCAGACGAGGCTCCCCGTGAAGCTGCTTCTGAGAGTGCTGCCCCTGCAGCCAAGCCGGCAGAAACCACGAAGACCGAACCCGCCGCCATGACGCAGTACGAGAGTGACCCTCGCGTGCGCACGGGCGCATATAATATAATAGGTATCAAGACTACGGTCAAGGCGAAGCCTGGCCAGACGCTGGCATCTATCAGTCGCCTGTATCTGGGCCCCGGCATGGAGTGCTATGTAGAGGCCGTGAATGGGGCGACCGAGGTGAAGGCCGGACAGACGGTGAAGATACCGGAGGTGAAACTCAAGCGGAGATAGCTGGCCGCCGTGGTGGAAACAATGATAATGGAATGACTAAAAGCAGATACACCTATGATTACGCAAGAAAACTTTGACAAAGAATATGTCGACATGATAGAACAGCAGCAGATAGACAAATTTGTCTGTGCTGAGATGGGGCGCCAGATACACCGCTATATCAAGGGCATGGCTGGCACCAAGACCATGATGGAACGCTTTGAGGAGCAGTTGGCCCAGCTGACGGTGCCCCAGAAGGAAGAGGCTATAGCGCGGTATATAGACCTGAACCGCAAGGTACTGGACGGACTGGACCTGAAAGTAGTGCTGGCACGCGCAGTGGCCAACTATTGCGACACGTTCAGCTATATGCTGTCGTTTATCAACAACAAGGACAAGGTGGCTTACTATATAGACCGCATCAAGACCAAGTACATCCAGTTTCACAAGGTCTATGAGGAGAATGGCAAGTTTGGCATCCTCGATCACAACGGCGATATACTGGTTCATCCGCTGTACGACTTCCTGCGTACTCCCTACGTCTATGTCGACGACCTGGTCACCATGCCCATCATCGCCCAGAAGGGTGGTAAGATGGGACTCATCCTGGCTGACCGTCAGGACACTATAGTCGCTGACTTCATCTTTGACGATATATCCCTCCGCGAGACTCCGCCTTACTTCGAGGCAGTCAAGGACGGTAAGGTTACACTTATCTGATGTCCGTATAGCAACAGTAGCAGCCGTCCCTGATATGGGGTGGCTGCTACTGTCATATAGTGGGTGTGTATAGTCGACTCTTAACAACGGGGGCTACGCTTTCTCTTCCCGGTATAGCCGTTCGAACCACTGGCGTAGCAGTGGGCGGTTCTCTATGATGGCCTGCAGTTGTCTGAGTTTCTCCTGGTTGGGCGAGTTGGGCAGCCATAGGCGTACATAGCCGTTTCGCGAGTACTTCTCGTCCATGTGCGAGGCGAAGCGCTCCCACTGCTTGTCGTCATCCAGCTCGGGATACTTCTCGATGCCGTACTGGACAGCCCTCCTGAAAATGGTCTCGGTGTCCAGGTCGCGGTCGGCCTCGGCTACTATCTTGCCATAGATGGACCGGGGCTGGCGGCTGGCCGATGCCCGGTGGTCTTCTACCGCTTCTTTCATAATCTGTATGCGTTCTGGCGAGAACCACTTCTTCAGCCGCGCGTCGCTTGCCAGTATTTTGCCCCCTGTAATATGGTGAATGGCCCGCGGGCCGCTCATGCCCAGGTCGTGGTAGGCTGCAATAACGTAAGCCATGTTGATGTCGGCCCCGGTAAACTTAGCCAGTTCCAGGCTGTTCTTGATGACCCGCTGCACATGGGTAAGCCCGTGACTCTTGCCAAAGGCCACGTAGCGCGGCAAAATCTGTTTCTCGACAAAGTCCATGATGTCTAAGTTGAGCTGTTGCATAGCAGTAGTTTTTTAAGATATGAGTATGGCCACGGCCGACATGATGCCGTACACCAGGATGTTGCGAGCTGTCTTGCCCAGTACGCTGTTGAGCGCCTTGCCCTGCTTTATCTGTACCATCTGCCGGTAAGTAACGAGGTGGGGGAGCAGGTAGATGAGCAGGAGGGCGGCAGCCAGCATGCCGGTGCCGCGACTGTTTATCCAGAGGGCGGTAGCCATCAGTGCCACGGCCATGATACCGGTAGCCAGGTAAAGCCACTCGGTACGCCTGGCCCCTAAGCGCACGGCCAGGGTAATCTTGCCGACAGCCCTGTCGGTGTCGCGGTCGCGGTAGTTGTTTACTATCAGCAGGGCATCGATGGCCAGTCCGCAGCCGATGGAGGCTATAAAGGTTTTGAGGGTGATGGTACTCAGGGCGATGGGTAGGGCCAGGTAGTAGGTGAGGCATACGGGCACAAAGCCGAAGAACATGAGTACCAGGACGTCGCCCAGTCCGATATGGGAAAACTTGGTGGTGTATAGGAAACAGAATATGACGCAGGCGATACCGACGAAAACCATCATGAAGCCCCCGTATATAATAAGAGGCAAGCCGATGAAGCAGGCCAGTATCGTGGTGGTGAGGATGCCGCTCATCATGGCCTTGGGAGTAATCCACCCCTCGGTGCAGGCCCGCTTGGGCCCCAGACGGGTGGCTTGGCTGTCAGTCTTGTCCCTATAGTCAAAGTAGTCGTTGACCAGGTTGGCGTCAATCTGCATGACAAAGGCAAAAAGCAGGCACAGTATGGTCGGGATGACCTGAAAGAACTCGCCCCCGCCACTGTCGGCATAGGCCAGGGCGGCTCCTATCATTACCGGGACGGCGGCTCCTGTCAGCGTCTTGGGTCGCGTGGCGAGGAGCCATGCCCTCGCCGAGTTAGTCTGTACCTGTTCGTAGCCTGTTTGTCGTTCCATCGTCTTTAGTTGAAGAAGTTCCAGCTGAGGCCGAACCTCAGGATGCGCTCGTTGAGAGGGTAGTGAGGCGCCAGGAAGTACTGGCGGTTGCCGCTGCCTGCATTAACGTGGCTCATCATAACAAAAAAGCGCGTATGCTTGAGGTGGAAGTTGGCGTAGACGTTGACCAGTGGATAGTTGCCGATATCTACCTTGTTGTCGTTCTCCTGGACGGCATACTGGCCCAGTCCAGGGGCATAGTCGGGGGCATGGTACTTGGTGAAGTAACGTATGTCGGCACCGAAGTCGCACTTGAGCACCCGGGCAATCTTGAAGCGCAGGAACAGATTGGTATATACATTGAGCTGGGGTACCGGCAGTACGTCATCGGCCGTAGACTTCTGATAGGTGACCACGTTCTCCCAGTTGAGCGGCCCCAAGCGGAAGTCCTGGAACAGCTGAACGGTAAACAGGGTGATGGCATCGCCGTGCTGGCGCACGTTGACCTCGTTGTTCTGACGGGCGTAGGTGTCCGTGATGTCGTAACTGAGACCGAAGTAAGTGTAGTTGGAAATCTCATCGAACGCCACACGCAGCTTGGTACGTGTCTTGGCCCAGCTGAGCATGCCCTGGATGCGCGTATGGGTTATCTTGTCCAGGTCATCGTTGTCCCACAGATAGTGGCGGCCGTGATAGTGGCGGAAATAGAACGAGGGGGTGGTGCGGTGGAAGAAACCGCCGGCCTGGAGGGTTACGGTGTCGCCGAACAGCTTGAAGTTGAGGTCGGCCGAGACATCTACCTTGATGTTGCCTATGTCCTTGCCCGTCACGCCGAACTCGCCCAGTGCGTTATAGTGCAGCGTCTTGCCCTGGAACTTGCTCAGCTGTCCGCCTACATACAGGTTCTGCTCGTTCCATGAGGCTGTGCCCTGGGCTGCCGGCAGTACGAAGTGGCGCATCTCGTGGGCTGCAAAGACCTTGATGCCTGCTTTGGCCCACTTGTTGAACCCTTCGAGGAGCGAGAGGGCAAAGGTATTACGCAGCGAGAAGTGGGTGGTCTTGTCGTAGATAGAGTCGCCCGGCAGTTCCTCGTCCATATCGTAGGTGTGGGCGTAGTACGAGGCCGGGGTCTCGTAAGCCTGGTAGACGCGCCTGTAGTTGTTGAACTCTAAAGTGTGTATGAAACTGGTAACCGGCACATACTCGCGCTTCATCCACATGCTGTCCTCGCTGGCCTTGGCTGCGGCGGCTGCCAGGCTGTCTGCCACGGCCTGGTTGGGCACCTGTATGCGCCCGGCTACATTGTTCTTCAGCGTGTCGGCCGGTTCCATGCCCGCAATGGCGGCGTTTTTAGGTCGGCCGGCAAACTTAGGCATGTCCCTGTGAGCCTTGTCAAAGCTATCTTCGTCAAAGTCCTCGCCGTCGCGCTCTGCCTTGCGTTCCGCCTTCTCACGGGCCTCGCGCCTCTCTTGGTCTTTCTTGGCCTCGAGGGCAAATTTCTTGGCGGCAATCTCATCGTCTGTCATCCGGACAGAGCGATGGAAACCGAGGCTATAGCGATGGGTGAGGAAGATGTGCTGATTGTCGTTGCGGTTCCAGTTGCGGCTGAGCACGGTGGGGATGTCGGCCGTGGCGAAGCTCTCTGAGAACAGCTCGGGATGTACGATATAGTCGTCGTTGGTGATACCACCGTTCTCGGTAACCTTCTGGTGGTTAGTCGAGAAGAGGATGTGGGCCTGGTACTTGTCGCCCAGGTACGAGCCGTACATGGTGTAGTTAAAATGGGACGTGCTCTGGCTGGAGTAGTAGCCCCGGCCGTAGATATAGTCAAAGTGGAAACCCATGCCAAGCCTTTTGCCTGCGTTGACACCAAACTTGGCCGTGAAGTGGTCCTCGCCGTTGGTGCGGTCGCCCGCGGTGTTGAACGTAAGGTTAGTAAACGGCGACAGGGTATTGGTAAAGTGGAACTTGTCTACCGGCGTGAGAAAGAAGTCGTAGGGCGCGGTGAAGATAAACTGCCCCTCGGAAGGGCGGTCTACGAAGATGCGGTTCTGGCGGGGAGCTCCCAGGTTGCCCGTGGTATTGAACTCGCCTCGCTTGCCGGTGGTGAAGATAGAGTTCATAAACAGGTGCGACACCGTGTCGGGTGTCGCATGCGTGATGTCGCCAAATCGGCTGTCTATAGTCCACACCTTGATACCCTTGGGTATCTCCTTGCTGGTGCCCAGGCTGTCTGGGTTGACCTTCTTTCTCATCGTGTTGGTAATGGTGCCGTCGTCATTGATGTTGTTTAGCTCGTTGAGGTTGTTTACCTGGGCTACGGCCATGGTGGCTACGGTGCAGAGAAGGGAGATAAGTGCGAGGGTCTTCTTCATTATCATTAACGAATAATTCTGAGGCAACATTCTATAAACTTGAACACCATAGCGACCAGCACGATGACAGTACCGGTCGTATGGCTTGATAGAGCGTACACGGCAACGCCGACAATGGCGAGGAGCATAAAGAGGAGGTTCAGCAGATTGCGAATCTTGAAGAAACGGCTATCGGGGCCGCCCCTCCTATGTCGGCCGTGGTCTATATTTTCGTTTATAATCATGTAGGTGATTACTTGAACAGATTAGTGATACCTGCGAATATCTCATTCTTACGGTCTATGGTCTTGCGACGGAACTTGCCATAAGGCGCTACCATCTTGGTCATCTTCTTGTTCAGACTGGCCTTGTCCGTGATAACCTCCTGGGCCGGCAGGGTAAACCCGGTGCTGCGGTTGGCCTCGTAGGTGTACGAGATGCGCTCCAGCGACACGTGCAAGTGCCCCTCTGTACAGGTGGCGATAAGCGTGTAGTTAAATTCGGTCTGGTCTATCATCACAAAGTTGTTCGTGAACACCAGCCACTCGTACATCTTGGCGGCCATGGAGTGCGTGCCCTTGTTCACGATGACTATCTTGCTGCGTGCCTCGCCCTTGGTGTTCTGGTTGTCGTCTACGGTCAGGTTGTTGATGTACTCGAATACCTTGTCGTATATCTCCCCGGCGCTCTTGCCCGGCACGTCGATGTCCAGGCCGAACACTACCTTGCCGTTAACCACGGGCACGGCCCCGGCGAGATAGGGGGTGAGGTCTTCGGTGTCGGTTACCTTCTTGGCTGCGGTTTTAGGGCTCACGGCAGGAGCGGCCACGGTAGACCATCCGTTGGTGTTGGTATATTCTATGTCGCCGTTGGCATTGGTCTGGGCTTTCTGCTCGGCAGGGGCTTTCTTCTCGGCCGGTTTCTGAGGCGTGGCGGGTACGGTGGTACCTGCCTCCTTAGCCTCGGCGTTCAGTTTCTCGGCCTCGGCATTGAGCCGTGCTGCCTCGGCCTGGGCCTTCTTTATCTGTTCCTGTATAGCTGCCTGCTTGGCTGCCAACTCCTTAGCCTTGGCCTGCTTGGCCGAATCCTCTATGGCCTTGGCCTCGGCGGCTGCCTTGGCCTTGGCTTCAGCGGCGGCTTTCTGTGCCTTGGCGGCATTGGCCTTGGCGGCCTCTACTGCTTTCTGAGCCTCTTCCAGCTGCTTTTGAGCCTGTTCCAACTTCTGTTCAGGGGTGAGGGGCTTGACGTTCTGAGCGTGGCAGAACATGGGGGCAAGCGCGATGATGGCTATCAGTAGTTTCTTCATAATCTATATTTTTTTGTGTTAAGTTTCACAAAATTACTAAAAACTGCTGTACGGAAGAAACAATCTGCCATATTTAACGTAAATTATTTGTTTGCAGTACACTTGAGGACTGTGACGATTGGGGCGGTGGCCCCGATAATCATTCCTTATTGGCCAGCTCGCCCTGTAGTCTGATAATCTCGTCGCGATACTGGGCGGCCTGGATGAAGTCGAGATTCCTGGCGGCCTGCTTCATCAGTGCCGTGGTACGCTCTATGCTCTTCTGCAGTTGGGCCTTGGACATCTTCAGCACGATGGGGTCGGCGGCAAAGGCAGCGGGTTCTGGCTCGGTGTAGGGCTTGCATGCCACCATGGGGCCGGCCTCTGTGGGCTGGGACTTGGCCGTGGGCAGGGCCGACTTAATCTCTTTCTTTATCTGCTGGGGCGTAATGTGGTGTTCCTCATTGTACTTTAGCTGTATGGTACGCCTGCGGGCGGTCTCCTCTATGGTGCGGCGCATGCTGTCGGTTATCGTGTCGGCATACATGATGACCTTGCCGTTGACATTGCGGGCTGCACGACCTGCCGTCTGGGTCAGCGAGCGGTGGCTGCGCAGAAATCCCTCCTTGTCGGCATCGAGTATGGCCACCAGGGATACCTCGGGCAGGTCCAGGCCCTCGCGCAGCAGGTTAACGCCTACCAGTACGTCGTACACGCCGGCTCGCAGGTCGGTCATTATCTTTACGCGGTCCAGCGTGGCCACGTCGCTGTGTATGTAGTTGGCCCGTACCGAGTGGTTGAGCAGGAACTCGGTGAGCTCCTCGGCCATGCGCTTGGTAAGGGTGGTGATAAGCACCCGCTCGTGGCGGTTGGTGCGTGTCAGTATCTCGTCCAGCAAGTCGTCTATCTGGTTCTCGCTCGGGCGAACCTCTATCTCGGGATCCAGGAGGCCCGTGGGGCGTATTATCTGTTCGACCACCACGCCCTCGGCTTCCTGCAGCTCGTAGTCGGCTGGCGTGGCCGACACATAGATAACCTGGTTGGTCATGGCCTGGAACTCCTCGAAGCGGAGGGGCCTGTTGTCAAACGCGGCAGGCAGTCTGAACCCATATTCGACCAGGTTCTGCTTGCGGGCGCGGTCGCCCCCGTACATGGCGTTTATCTGTGGCACGGTGACGTGGCTCTCGTCTATCACCATGAGATAGTCTGTGGGAAAGAAGTCCAACAGGCAGTATGGCTTCTCGCCCGGCTCGCGTCCGTCGAAGTACCTGGAGTAGTTCTCGATGCCACTGCAGTGTCCCAGCTCCTTTATCATCTCCATGTCGTACTCTACGCGCTCCTTGATGCGCTGCGCCTTGATGGTGTCGCCTATGGAGGTAAAGTAGTCTACCTGCCTGACCAGGTCGTCCTGTATCTGGCGTATGGCCACCTCGGTCTGCTCCTTGGAGGTGACAAACAGGTTGGCCGGGTATATCTGGTATTCGCTGAAAGAGGCTATCCGGCCAAACGTCGTGCTGTCCAGCTCCTCTATGCTGTCTATCTCGTCGTCCCACCAGCTTACCCGCAGTATGTTGTCGCTGTACGCCATGGCTATGTCTACCGTGTCGCCCTTTACCCTGAACGTGCCGCGGGCCAGCTCTATGTCGTTGCGTATGTACAGGGCGTCTACCAGCTGCCGCAGAAAGGCATTGCGGTCTTTCTGCTCGCCCTGCCTGATAGAGATGATGCTGTTGCTCATGGTGGTGGGCCCGCCCATGCCGTATATACACGACACGGACGACACCACGATGACATCGCGGCGGCCTGAGAGCAGGGCGCTCACGGCGCTGAGCCTCAGCTTGTCAATGTCCTCGTTAATGGCGAGGTCTTTCTCTATATAGGTGTCAGAGGAGGGCAGGTAGGCTTCTGGCTGATAGTAGTCGTAGTACGATACGTAGTACTCTACGGCGTTATGGGGGAAGAAGCCCTTCATCTCTTGGTACAGCTGGGCTGCCAGGGTCTTGTTGTGACTCAGGATGAGGGTAGGGCGGTTCACATTGTTTATCACGTTGGCCACCGTGAAGGTCTTGCCCGAACCGGTGACACCCAGCAGCACCTGGGCCTTGTCGCCCCGCTCTACGCCAGCGGTGAGTTGGCTTATGGCCGTGGGCTGGTCGCCCGTGGGGGCATAGTCGGAAACCAAATTGAAATTCATAATTGCAAAATTAATAAAAAAATGTAAGCCCTGGCAACTTACAATGGCCGTTTTTTCCTTGAAAGGATACTCAAATTTAATTATTTTTTTCGAATAATCAAAGGGGTTCGGCCAGTTTTTTTCCCCGACAGTCTTATCGGTTACTGATGGCTCATACAATGTTAACCGATGCCAATATCCGAAAAACGTGTGCTCATGTACAAAAAAATCCCATGATATTCAATTCTACGGCTGGCTAAACCCTAATCCGAGACGACGCTTCGCCCTTAGCACGCCGTATATCCGAGTTCGGGGTAGGGCAGTATGCGCAGCCATCTGACAGGTATCGGTAACCTATTGGCATACAGCACGGAGCAAAGCCCTGCGCAGTATCTGCGCGGAGGTGCGCAGAATTTGCCTACCAACTGCGCAGAATTTGCGCGATATACTAATACCTATATACTAATACCTATTCGCCCCACACCCCGGGCAGGGTGCAGGATGACTAAATTTAAGTACCTTGCCAGCAGGCCCCTTGCCATGATGGCCTCCTTCAGCGCACTGCCTATAAAAAAAGCATCGCCCGAATGTCTTATGGGTGTTCTCCCCATTTTGACAGCGGGCGATGCCTGGTATTCTTCGGGATTGCGCATCGGCGTTTACCCTTTTATGTCCTTACGTGGCCTTATTCGCCTTCGTACTCGTAGTCGTCGTCTTCCCATCTTCTGGAATAACGCTTACCTGACACGGCTTTATCCCCGATTGTAATTCCGAAAGTATCGCCACTTGCGGCGGCCAGTACAGTGGGGGCGGTCAGTATAAGTTCTGACCGGGGCGCTACATATTGTTTCTTCATATTGCTTATGATTCTTTTTTGTGGGTTATTTTACGATTATCTTACGTCCATTCTGTATATATACTCCTGCGGGCAGGCCCTCGGTGGTGGTACCCACGCAGATGCCCTGCAGATTGTACACGCGGCCATCGGCCTTGGCTGTGGGGGTTACCAGTTCGGTTATCTCGGTAACCTCGCCTCCGTCGCCAATTACGCGCATGGCTACCCGCGATGCCTGGGGTGCCGATGCCTGGGTAGTGTTGCGGTTCTCGATGGTCATATAGAACTTGAGGGCCCAGAGCGAGTTGGTACCGTCTACCTGGACCAGGGTTTGGTTCTCGGCATCCAGCACGTAGTAGCTCTTTGACGTAAAGTCCATATCGGCAAACGAGGTGATGCCCAGTACGCCATAGAAGGTGAACAGCTGCTTGACGGTCGAGCAGTTGATGGGCTCAGAAGGTACCGTAGTAGTTACATCGGTGCCCTCAACTTCAAAACTACTCGTATCGCCCTTACGCTTTACCAGGCAGGGGGTATAGGCGGGTATCTCCTGGCCGGCCTTGAGCTTGATAAACTCGATGGCGGTCGTCTCGTCCTTCTCTTTAAGCTCGGTGTCCCATATCTCTGCCACGTCAAAGTTGGCCAGCAGCTTATCGGTAACCTTGATGGCGTAAGGCAGATAGAGGGCTTCCCACTTGTCCTTGGCAAAGGAGCGGTCCAGCCTAAGGGTGACATTTGGAATGTTGATCTTTACTTCCATCTTGGCCATGGTATTTCCCCCTTCATCTTTATAGCCAATAGGGAAGACCCCACCTATAGATCCTATAGATGACGTGGTACTGGAATTTTCATAAGTAATAACCATGGCTATCTTGGATACAGTGAAGAGATATTTAGTTTGGCTTTTTTCTAGTATATATTCTTCTTTATTGAAATACGGTACCTGCTCGGAGAACGTGCCACCGGTAATCTTCACATGGCTATTGTCGCCACCGTTGAGGTTGAAGATAGGCTTGCTTTGGCCTTCCACTCCCTTCGCGAAGTTCTTTACCGTTCCACCGGTGATATTTATGTGGCCGTATGTTTTATCTACATTAAACACACAGTCTAAGTCCGTAGCGTCGATGGTGCCGCTCTGCATGGTAAAGGTACTTTTCTGTTCGCTGCCCACAGAGAACAGGCATTTTACGTCTTCGCTGAGGCCTTCAGTATTGTATATTCGGCCTGTGCCCTGGCTGTCGCAGAGCGTCAGCTCACCATTAAAGTAGTGGCCTATATAGGCATTTTTACACATCTCTATATTGTGGCCATTCAGGTCGAGCGTCATGCTACCGGCCTGGTCGTAACATCTAACTACGTCGTTCAGCGTTGCATCGGCAAGCAGTGTTATCGTGCGTTTGACGCCATAGCTTTTAGATAGCGCATCGGCGAGCGAGGCGTAATAGACTGTTCCATCGCTCTTGGTTACCTTTGCCTCGTACAGAGCAGGTGTATATTTGCCATCGGCATCCTTGGTGATGTGGTATCCAGGTGCCAGAAACGCAGTTACGTCCGACGAGTAGGTGCCGCCCTGCAGCGTTATGGTACCCTTTTCGCCGCTGTCAGCTATCAGCTCTACGGCAGAGTGGGCACCCGTAATGGTTCCGCCCGTAACCTGGACGCTCATGTTGGCATGGTCGGGGTAGCCCGCTTTGTAGTCATAGACTATACCGCTGGTGGGTATAGCATTCTTATTGTCACCTACATAGCCCGTAAGGTTGGCATCGCCGGTAGCTGTTATGGTTCCACCCTTGATATCGAGCTTACCACCGCGCATCACTATGCCGGCTCCACCTACGGCCACAATGTTGGCTCCGTCCTCGATGGTGAGCGTGCCACTCTGTGGGTGATATACGCCACAGGCCACATAGCCCGTGCTCTCAATTTTTCCGATAATGGTAGACTTGCCTATAGTGATAGAGGTGCCACCGTATTTCTTTCCATCCTCATTTGATCCATTTCCCGCAACCGGGGCGTTGTCCGTGGCTTCGAGTATGGGATATGTCTGATATTGCTTGATTTCGGCTGTAGCACCACGGCCCAATACGCTTACACATCCCTCTACGCCCTTGACATATCCGCCATATACATGTATGGTAGAGGCAATAGAGGTCTGTCCCGTCTGGTCGCCAACAGCCCTGAGGGCAGCTTGTTTTTTACCAGGAACAGTAGCAGTAGCTTCAAGGACACCGCTTCTCCATTCGACTGTGGCTCCATTGAGTGCGTTAATTGATTGGGTCAGAGTGATGCGCCCCACGTGCGTATCGGTAATGGAGTAGTCTGTGTTTACCTTTGTATCTCCAGCCCCGCCGTCTTCGACTGCCAGATAGGCGTTGGCACCATCTACGTCGATGCTCGTTCCGGTGAGTTTATGGCCGTTAAAGTTAAGATAAATCTTCTTGTCTTTGATATTGAGGGTTCCGAAATCGGTAATATCTGCATGCACCCGTATGGAGCTAAAAGCCTCTTGGCCGGCTGGAGCCGCGTCAATAGCGGCCTGTAGTGATGGATAGTACTTGTCGTTCATCTCTACGACCTCTGTGGTTTCACTGTCGCTCTTGGTTAGAGCGGAGATGCTAATTACCCCCCCCCAATAGGAATAGGGCGAGCATAGCGAAACTGAGTAGTTTTCTTCGTCTCATGTTTGTTACATGTTTTTCTGATGTAGCCCCCCAGATCTCCCTGTGAATGGCCGTTGTTGTTATAAAGAATGGTTAATAACAGGCTGACAGCAAATGTATGGGGAGACCAGCAGTCGGGGCGCTCCTCCTCACGCAGACGATATTCTGCGCTGCTTGTGGAGTAGACATGTGCGACAGTTCAGTTTTTACCTCCAGCCCATGAGCCGTGTCACCCCATTATTAACAAGATGGACACAGCTATGGGGCAAAGATAGTAAAAAAAACGGAACCATCGCCCCCGTCGTACACATTTATTGCAGCGATGGCACCATTTTTTTGCGCAAATCTGCGCAAAAACACTCCGCTACACCCGCAGACCCGCGTTGAGCTGCTTGCGCTTGAGCAGTAGCTCCATGAGTTTCTGCTCGCGCTTAGGGTTAATCATCCGGCGGAAGAAGATGTTGGGGATGGCCACACCGATGGCTATGAAGAGGATGATAAGCGAGGCATGGATAGCATTGTTCATAGCCACGGTAACCTCGCCCACCACGCCGTGCATATTGATAAAGGCAAAGAGGGCACGGTACATGAGCACACCCGGTATCATGGGGATGACGCTGGGTATGCTGAGACACTGGTGCGGGGTATGGAGCTTGCGTACCATAGAGCAGCAGATGATACTGATGACGGCCGAGCCCACGAACGAGCCTACGATGAGTCCCATGTCGAGCCCCACGTTGCCGCTGCTGGCCCCTAAGTTTACAAAGTTGCGCGTACATACGGCTATGATGCCACCCATGGCCACGAAGAGCATCATGTGGCGTGGCACGTTGAATATCATCGAGAAGCCGATGGCCGATATGGCCGCTGCCAGCATATACTCGTTGTAGCTGTGGTGCGGGGTCATGGACAGGTCGTGTACGAAGTTGTCTATACCGCATATCTGTATGGCAAAGGCTATGCCGAAAGCCATGGCAAAGAGCATGAGCAGCGTGTTCATGGCACGGGTAAGCCCCACCTGGGTATAGCCCGACAGCATGTCGCTCACAAAGTTGATAAGCGGCACGCCCGGCACGATGAACAGGGCACAGGCCAACAGCGGATGCCAGGGAGTAGACGACTGCAGCAGGGCCACGTCGGTCTGGGTAGACAAGGTGCCAAACAGCCACGCTATCAGCGTAGATATAAAGGCGGCCAGGCCGATGTTGACATAGCCGTTAGAGCCCTTGGCGTTAAGATACATACGCAGACGCAGACCCAAGATGGCAGCGATAGAGGCATAGAAGAAGGCCACCCAGTCGCAGCCGAACTGTATGCAGAATCCACCGCAAGCCAGTCCGCCGCCCATGGCTACCTGCCAGGGGGTATAGTTGCCCTTGCGCTGGTGTATCTCGCCGAGCATCTTCTCGTACTCTTCCAGCGAATAGTTGCGCCGGATGGCTTCCCACGACAGGTGGCTCACCTCGCGTATGGCGTCCAGATTGACCCGGTGACGGTCTACACGCTGAAACTTGGTGTACGAGTGCTCTATGTCGCTGAGATTAATCATCAGTATGTTATAGTTGACATAGATGTGCAGGTTGTCTATGGGCAGGCAGAGATAAGCCGCCACGCGCTTCATCGTACGGATGATACGGCTGGTGTCGGCAGCGTTTTCTACCAGTATGCAGCCCGTGCGCAGCAGCAGGTCCAGCTTGTGGTGTACCATCCGCTCGTCGTTTACCGAGGGGTTGGTGGCCAGTGTAGTCGTATTACTTGTCATGTCTGTGGTTGTCATTCTCGTTCTTCTTATACTTGAAAAAGAGGTAGGCCCCATAGGCGAATATGGCCATCAGGGCCACGTCTACAACAATCGTCTTAATCATGGCTTATCCCAGTGTCAATATTAATATCTGAATAGTGATGATACGCAGGAACATGGCAAACGGGTACACGGTGGCATAGGCCACTGCCGGCGAGTCGCTCGTGGTGAGGTCGTTGGCATAGCGCAGTGCGGGCGGGTTGGTGTTGGCTCCGGCCAGTACACCGATGAGGGTGTAGTAGTTGAGGTGGAACACATAGCGACCTATGAGTCCGCCGATGAGCAGGGGCACGATGGTGATAAGCGCACCGTAGCCCACCCATGAGAGTCCGTTGGCGGTAAACACGGTGGTCACGAAGTCCTTGCCCGTGCCCAGGCCCACACAGGCCAGGAATATACACAGGCCTATCTCGCGTATCATCAGGTTCGACGAAATGGTGTTATACGTTATCAGTCTGAACTTGGGCCCCAGACAGCCTATCAGGATGGCCACGATGAGCGGCCCGCCGGTAAGTCCGAGCTTGAGCGGCTGTGGTATGCCCGGCAGGTAGAACGGTATGTTGGCCAGCAGGCATCCAAAGGCTATGCCTAAGAAGATAGGTATCAGGTTAGGTATGTTGAGCCGCTTCAGCGAGTTGCCCAGCCGCTTCTCCGTATGGCTTATGGCCAGTTCGGTACCCACCACGGTAACCTTGTCGCCCATCTGCAGCTGCAAGTGGGGTGCAGCCACCAGCTCTACGCCCGAGCGGTACACATGGGTAATGTTGGCCCCAAACTGTGAGCGTATGTTGAGCTGGGCTATCGTCTTGCCGTTAATCTCCGGACGGGTGATAAGTATGCGGCGCGATATATGTCCCTTGTCGCACTTCTCCCAGTCTACCGTTACAGGCTCGCCCAGGCAGGCTATGATGGCCTCGATGTCGTGGGGGGCAGCCGTAATGAGCAGTTCGTCGTTGAGTCCGAGTACCGTAGCCCCGTTAATGACATCGGTAGGACGGTCGGCATCGGCCTTGACCATACGCGATATGACAAAGTCGCGCTGCGATATCTCGCCTATCTCGCGTACACACTTGCCTACTATCTGGGTGTTCTTGACCCGCACGGAGAAGGGGCGCACGGTGAGTTCCTCGGTAGCACCCAGGCCACGCTTGGCAGCCTCTTCCTCGCGGCCCGTATGGATGCGCAGTATATAGCGGAGCAGCAGGAAGCAGAGTATGGCACCCACCACACCGATGGGGTAGGCCGCCGCATAGCTGGCCGCTATCTCGGGGGCATCTATACCGTTAAGGTCGCTGTTGGCCTGCTGGGCCGCTCCCAGTCCGGGCGTGTTGGTTACAGCTCCCGACAGGATGCCGGCCATGGTGGTTATGGGCGTTCCGGTGGTGTAGAACAGTACCAGGGTTATGCCGATGCTCAGTACTATGGTAACGATGGCCAGCAGGTTGAGCTGCAGGCCTCCCTTGCCGAATGAGGAGAAAAAGCTGGGGCCTACCTGCAGACCGATGGAGTAGACGAACAGGATAAGCCCGAACTCCTTGAGAAAGTGTAGCAGATGGTCGTCGAGATTAAAGCAGAAGTAGCCGAACAGGATGCCCACGAACAGCACCCAGGTGAGTCCTAAAGAGATGTTGGCTACCTTGATTTTGCCTAAAAGTAGTCCTAATGAGATGACCAGGGACAGAATCATAACCGAGTGGGCCACTCCGCCACCCCACAAGGTGGGAAATCCCATAAAAAGATTGTGAATTAATTCCATTATATACCGAATAGCTATTTGTATGTCATACACAACAGGTTATCGGGACATTACAACTGTCTGTGGCATAACCCCCTGATAAACCGTGTGCAAAGTTAGCCCCTTTTTGTCGGTTATGTATAGGTACCTTATGAAAATTATCGAACATTATAATAGAGTGCGATACGATAGCAGCTATCGCCACGCTCTATGGCGACAATAGTTAGGGCCGCCCCAGACATTGCTGAGACGGCCCTGTAAGGTGCGAGTCGGTGTATAACCGCTCTTAGGTTATTTATTATTTACTATTACTTTCTTGCCATTGACGATGTACAGGCCGTTAGGCAGAGCCTGGCCCTCGCCCATCTTGGCACCACCGATGGTGTACACACCCTTGGCCACAGTCTGAGTGGTTACAAGCGTATTGCCTATGCCCAGGGTGATGTCGCCCACCTTGACGGGCTTAATCTGTACGGCTCCGCTGTGTATAGAGTTGCATACGGCATAGATGTCGAGAGCCTTGCCTACGCCAGCCTTGCTCAGGCTCTGGTTGCCCCACAGCTGTATCTTGCTCTCGCCACTGGTTATGTAGTAGTTGGTACTGGTGCCAGAGCCCTCGGCTGTAATGGTGGCGCCCTTGAGTACTACCAGGGCACACAGGTGCTTCTTGGCCAGCAGATCGGCTACGGTGGTCTCTACGGCATCCAGCTCGGTAGAGCTGCTTGTGGTGATGGTCAGATTCTCTGAATTGGTAAAGGTGTTGGCCACCATCTCGGGCAGGTCGTTATAGGGCTTAAAGTCGAGCTTGATGGTTCCTGATACGGTAGCGTTGAGCGTCAGCGCTTTCTGGTTAACGTTGTAGAGCATCATGCTCTGTCCGTCCTGGCGCAGGAATACGGTAGTTCCGTCTACATAGACCACCTTGGCGTTCTCCAGTTCGAGTTTGATGTACTGCTTGGCAGCTGTAGTGGGCAGTGCGCATGCCTCGTCAAAACTCAGCGTGGTAAATGCTACTTTAGTGAAGGACTTTGTCGCCACCGAGCTGGTCTTTCCGTCCTTAACGGCGATGGCTGAGACGGTAGTGTTCTCGCTCAGAGTGAACGGGGCCGTATAGAGGGTCGAAGCGGTGGTCGGTGTAGTGCCGTCAAGGGTATAATATACTTTGGCACCGTCATCAGCCTTCAGACTTACCTCCGTAGAGCCCTCAAAGGGAGTGGTACCAGAGATAGTGGGGGCAGCAAGAGATGCCTCACCAGAAGTGGCCCAGGTAACTGTTATCTCATCGGCATAGAGAGCGCCTAAATTAGACCGTAAACCGATGAATGTATAGTTTCCCTCTATGACTAACTCGGTGCTCTTACCATTCTCTATGGTGCCCAGTTTGGTTCCTTGCGTCTCGGTTTTATACAAATCAGCAGGAGAAGTGTAGGCTTCTGTTTTTCCATAAACATCCACTTTGCGACCTGTAGCCGTACCTTTATTCCATTTTATGGTAACCGATTTAATGGTTCCACCTGTAGCCGTTGTAACGATGCCTGAATTATTATTATTAGATCTAAGCTGAACACAGGTTCCCTTGTTAGTAGCTGCATTAAGGTAGTACTTGGCCGAGCTCGCCAGCTTAAAATCTTTCAGGTCAGCGTAGCTGGTTCCTGTAAGACCTAATGCAGAAGCTGTAAATACATCAGCTACATCAGCCGCCTTGGCATAACTGCATGTTAGGATGGTTAGCAACAATAATGATAAGCGTAAAAGTTTTCTCATAATGATATTTTTTAAGATGTTAATACTATGTTTGCAAAGATAGTGGTTATAAGCGACACGAGCAAGTAAATGGCGTTTTATTTTAGGGATGTCTGTAAAATATTCGCAACGCTGTAACATCCAGCCGTGATAATACAAAAAGGAGAGGCTTGCCCGTAAGCAAACCTCTCCCTATAATAGACCCTTATATATTAATAAGGTGTAGCGTCGCAGCGATTAGATTATCTCGCTCCAGTCTTCCTGGGTCTTGCGTACATAGCTACGGTAACGCAGCTTGGCCATACGCTCGGCCTGGGTGAAGAGCTCCTCGGCCTCGTTAGGATAAGCCTTCTGGACGCTGAGGTAACGCACCTCGCCAAGGAGGAAGTCACGGAAGTTGGCCCAGTTAGGCTCCTTAGAGTCGAGAGTGAACGGGTTCTTGCCCTCGTCTGCCAGCTGCGGGTTGAAACGCCACAGATGCCAGTAGCCACACTCTACGGCCAGTTTCTCCTCGTTCTGACTACGGCCCATACCGCCCTTGCGCTTCAGACCGTGGTTGATACAGGGAGCGTAGGCAATGATGAGTGATGGGCCTGGATAAGCCTCGGCCTCACGGATGGCCTTCAGTGTCTGGGCGTTGTCGGCACCCATGGCTACCTGGGCTACATAGATGTAACCGTAAGTAGTCTGCATCAGACCTAAGTCTTTCTTGCGGATACGCTTACCCTGGGCAGCAAACTGAGCGATGGCACCCAGAGGAGTAGACTTAGAGCTCTGGCCACCGGTGTTAGAGTAAACCTCGGTATCGAGAACCAGGATGTTTACATCCTCGCCAGAAGCCAGCACGTGGTCGAGACCACCGTAACCGATATCGTAAGAGGCACCGTCGCCACCGATTATCCACTGGCTGCGCTTTACGAGATAGTGATCCAGTGTCTTCAGCTCGGCACATACGGGGCAACCAGCCTCGGCACCGGCAGCGATAAATGGTTTCAGCTTGGCAGCGGCCACCTTAGAAGCGTCGGCATCGTCCTTAGCGGCTATCCACTCCTTGGCAGCGGCCTTGTATTCCTCAGAAGCCTTGTCGCCGTTGATAACCTCGTCGAGCAGATGGCAGATACGCTCCTTCATCTTCTTGTTACCGAGAGCCATACCCAGACCGAACTCGCAGAAGTCCTCGAACAGCGAGTTGTCGAAGGCAGGGCCCTGGCCCTTGGCGTTGGTAGTATAAGGAGTAGAGGGGATAGAAGCCGAGTAGATAGACGAGCAGCCAGTAGCGTTGGCTATCATCTGACGGTCGCCGAAGAGCTGAGAGATGAGCTTCACGTAAGGAGTCTCGCCACAGCCTGAGCAAGCGCCGGAGAACTCGAACAGAGGCTGAGCGAACTGAGAGTTCTTCGGGCTCTGCTTGATGTCTACCAGATCCTGCTTAGAGGCCACCTTGTGTACCAGGTATTCCCAGTTCTTGGCCTCGGCTACCATGTCGGGAGCGTCTACGTTGAAGGGAACCATCTTCAGAGCCTTCTCCAGCTCGCCGGTCTCCTTGTTCTTCTTGCCGGGACATACGTCGGCACAGTTGCCGCAGCCCAGACAGTCGAGTACCGATGTCTCGATGCGGAAGTGCATGCCAGCCAGAGCCTTGGGAGCCTTAACCTCCTGTGTGGCCAGACCGGGGATGCCAGCCAGCTCGTCGTCGGTAAGAACGAACGGACGGATGGCAGCATGAGGACACACGAAAGAACACTTGTTACACTGTATACAGTTGTCTACATTCCATACCGGAACGAAAGCCTCCACACCGCGCTTCTCAAAGGCTGCGGTACCATTCTCCCAGGTGCCGTCTACGGTGTTGTGCTTTACAAAGTCGGAAACCTTGAGCAGGTCGCCTGCCTGGCCGTTGATAGGACGAACCAGTTCCTTTACAAATGCAGGTGCGTCGTCGGCCTTGGCCTCGTCGTCGGCCAGGTTAGCCCATGCCGGGTCTACGGCAAGCTCCTTGTACTCGCCACCGCGGTCTACGGCGCCGAAGTTCTTGTCTACCACATCCTGGCCCTTCTTAGAGTACGACTTCACGATGAAAGCCTTCATCTGCTCTACGGCCAGATCCAGTGGGATAACCTCCGTGATACGGAAGAAAGCCGACTGCAGGATGGTGTTGGTACGGTTGCCCAGACCTATCTCCTGTGCTATCTTGGTAGCATTGATGTAGTAAACCTTGATATTGTTCTTGGCAAAGTAGCGCTTAACCTTGTTAGGAATAAAGTTGACCAGCTCCTCGCCGTCAAAGATGGTGTTCAGCAGGAAGGTACCGTTCTTACGCAGGCCACGGGTCACATCGTACATGTGCAGATATGCCTGGACGTGGCAGGCTACGAAGTTAGGCGTGTTAACCTGGTAAGCGCTGTGGATGGGGCTGTCGCCGAAGCGCAGGTGCGAGCAGGTGAAGCCACCCGACTTCTTAGAGTCGTAAGAGAAGTAAGCCTGGCAGTACTTGTTGGTGTTGTTACCGATAATCTGTACCGAGTTCTTGTTGGCACCCACGGTACCGTCGGCACCCAGGCCGTAGAACTTGGCCTCGAACAGGTCGTCGCCGCCCATGGGTATCTCCTCCTCCTCGGGCAGAGATGTAAAGGTTACATCGTCTACGATGCCCACGGTGAAGTGGTTCTTGGGCTGGGGCAGTTCCAGGTTCTTGAATACGGCAACTATCTTGGCCGGAGTGGTGTCCGAAGAGCCCAGTCCGTAGCGTCCGCCCACGATGAGCGGGTGGCGCTCGTCGCCGTAGAGGGCGCTCTTAACGTCCAGGTACAGAGGCTCGCCCTCGGCTCCCGGCTCCTTGGTACGGTCGAGCACGGCGATGCGCTTAACGGTGGCGGGGAGGGTCTTCTTCAGGAAGTCTACCGAGAATGGACGGTACAGGTGTACGGCTACCATACCCACCTTCTTGCCCTGCTTGTTCAGGTAGTCGATGGCCTCGCGGGCAGGCTCTGTGGCCGAGCCCATCAGGATGATAACGTTCTCGGCGTCCTCGGCGCCATAGTAGTTGAACAGGTGATACTCGCGGCCTGTAATCTTCGATATTTCGCCGCAGTACTTCTCTACCACCTCTGGTATCTTGTCATAGTACTCGTTGCAAGCCTCGCGGTGTGTGAAGAATGTCTCGGGGTTCTCGGCGGTACCGCGTGTAACAGGGCGCTCAGGTGTGAGGGCACGGTCGCGGAAGCGCTTGATGTACTCGGTGTTGACCAGCGGACGGATGTCCTCCATGTCTATCTCCTCGACCTTGTGGTACTCGTGTGAGGTACGGAAACCGTCGAAGAAGTTGATAAAGGGAACCGATGTCTCCAGTGTGGCCAGATGGGGAACAGCAGAGAGATCCATAACCTCCTGAACCGAACCCGAGCAGAACATGGCAAAACCGGTCTGGCGGCAGGCCATCACATCCTGGTGGTCGCCGAAGATACACAGTGAGTGCGAGGCCAGTGTACGTGCCGATACGTTGAACACGCAGGGCAGCAGTTCGCCGGCAATCTTGTACATATTAGGTATCATCAGCAGCAGTCCCTGAGAGGCAGTGTAGGTAGAGGTAAGCGCACCAGCCTGGAGCGAACCGTGAACGGCACCGGCGGCACCGCCCTCAGACTCCATTTCCTGGATGGTCACCTTCTGACCGAAGAGGTTCTTGCGGCCCTTAGCGGCCCATTCGTCCACATGCTCAGCCATCGGAGATGACGGAGTAATGGGGTAGATGGCTGCAACCTCGGTAAACATATAGCTTACATGAGCGGCTGCGGTGTTACCATCACAAGTGATAAACTTTTTTTCTTTAGCCATTTTTCTAAATATTAATGAAAGTTTGTGTATGTTGTTATTTATATTGTCGTCGCTATACCTTATTATATTAATAGAGGAAGCCCAGCAGCCATAGTGGTATCTGGTTGTCCTTGCCCACCTCGGTGTTGTAGCGGGCGTAGATGGTGTCCGGGGCGTAGCGTATCTTCTGTTCGCCGTGGGCGTTGCATATCCTGAACTTGCGCTCGCCGTCTACCGTGTAGTAGTGCTCCTTGCTGGCCTGGTTAACCAGGTGGTCTTTCCACAGCGAGTTGACGAAGAAGGTTTCCATCAGCTCCTGGTCGTGTACCGTGATGGGGTATATGGCGTACATCAGGTTGCTGTTGTGCATCATCACCTTGGTGGGTTTCTTCGGAAACTCCTCGCCCACGGGATAGATAATGTTGATAAGGCGGGCGTCGGCCAGATACTTGATATAGTTCATCACCGTGGCGCGGCTGGTCTGTATCTCGTCGGCCAGACTGCTGATGTTGGGTGCCTTGGGGCCCTCTACGGCCAGCAGGTAGAACAGCTTCTTGATTTTGGTAAGATACTTGAGCTCTATCTTCTTGATGAGCAGTATATCCACCTCGGTCATCATGTTCATGGTCTTCAGCAGGTTTTCCGAGAAGTTGCGGTGCTCCAGGAAGAACGGGTAGAACCCATGGTGTATGTACTCGTGGAAGTACTTGGACGGGCTTACCTTGGGCAGTATCTGCTTGATGATGTGCTCATGGTCGCGTAGTATCTCGTCGAGCGTATAGGGACGAAAGTTGTTGCCCGTCTGCAGGTTGATATACTCGCGGAGCGAGAAACCGCGCAGGTTGTAGCTCTTCACGATGCCGTTGAGCTCCGGGTTCTCCTCTTTCAGGCGCATCACGCTGGAGCCGGTAAACACTATCTTGAGGTCGGGGTATCGGTCATAGCACTTGCGCAGCTCGCTGCTCCAGTCGGGCTGCTTGAACACCTGGTCTATGAGCAGCACCCGGCCGCCGTTACTCACAAAGTCGCGTGCAAACTCGGCTATACCCAGCCCCTGGAAGTAGAAGTTGTTCATGTTAACATAGAGGCAGCTACGGTCATCGGCGCCAAACTTCTCCTTGGCATATTGCAGCAGGAAAGTGGTTTTGCCAACGCCACGAGTGCCCTTGATACCTATCAAGCGGTCGTTCCAGTCTATCTCATCCATCAGATTGCGACGCACTGGGGCATGGGTATGTTCTACCAGGTAAGTATGGGTATGGAAAAAGGCTTCCTCCATATTAGCATTGATTATTTATGCAAAGGTAATACATATTTTCAAAATTGCAAACTCAACTTTACAAAAAGTTTTTATTTTTATATTTTTTATTCCCGTACGCACCGCGGGTGCAATAAACTTCGTAATTTTGCAGACCAAAATACTGACAATGATGAAACTGCATATATTCAACCCCGAGCACGATACGGCCCTCGCCTCTGACCAGTTCAACTTTGTCGCCCCGCATGCGGGCAGGGAGATGCGAGCCGACTTAGGTTTCCTGCCTGCCCTCTGGGCCGACGATGGCGACCTGGTCTTGGTGGGCGACGTGGCGGCGGCCCTCGAACGGGTACGCCATCTGCGCCGTTACTGCGCCGAGGTGGTCTTCGTAACGCCGGCCGACTTGCCCCACCTGCCCCTGCACTGTGAGCTGAGTCCCTGGGGCTGGGACCGTGCCCTGCGGTTTCAGCTGCAACGTAGCCACATCCCCTCAGGCCTGCTTCCCGACGATGCCCGGCTGGACACCGTGCGCCAGCTGAGCCACCGCCATTGGGCAGCCACCCATCTGCTGCGTCCGCTGGCTCAAGATAATGATGAACGGGTAGGGCAGTCGTCGCTGATAACCAGCATAGAACAGCTTCTGCAGTCGTCGTCGCCCTACGTGCTCAAAGCGCCATGGAGCAGTAGTGGCCGCGGCATACGTTATGTCGACACGCTGACAGCTCACCAGCGTGGATGGGCCGCCAATGTCATAGCCCGGCAGGGTGCGCTCACCATGGAGCCTTACTACCATAAGATGAAGGATTTCGCGGCCGAGTTTGTGTCCGACGGCACCACTGTACGGTATGTCGGCCTGTCCATATTCCAGTCGGTCAATGGGGCCTATGCCGGTAATGTCATCGCCTCGGAGGCCGACAAGCGCGACATGATAGCCCGCTATCTGCCATTCGAGGTGGTAGAGCGGGCCATCGACGACATCTGCCACACCCTGCAGCCCCTTATGGCAGGGCGGTATACGGGCCCGTTCGGGGTCGACATGATGGTGGTCAATGAGCGTGGCCCCAAGCTGCACCCGTGTGTAGAACTGAACCTGCGGCGCACCATGGGCCATGTGGCCCTGTCTTTCGATGCCCGGGGTACCGACCCGCATCGGCTTATGACCATCGGCTATGATGGCAGCTACCACTTCCGTATTGTCACCACGGCCGAAAATTGCTTTTCTACCGTCTGGTAGCTTCTTCGTAACGGCCGACCGCGGCACGGCATACTCCACCCCCGGTTTTATCGCGGATTATCCGTGCCCTATTGTGCGTTTTCCCCCATTTCATCGCTATGGGCCCACTTTACTTTTCCATCTTTAATCAGCCGGCCGGTACCGTAAAGATTTTTCTGATATTGCATAAATATACATTTGGGGGTGTTTTGACATCCGTCGAGGGCGTTTCGGCCTTCCATAATTTGTCTGTATGCGCGCCGAGGTGGTGGCGGTGGTGAAAAACGCCATTTTCGGATCACCCGAAAACCGTCATTTTTTCGCTCGCGATGGTCATTAGAATCGTAAAGACCATCGCGGGCATCAAAATGACCATCGCAACGACTCCCCAAAACGTCCTCGTCAGAGCCGAAAATAGCGGCGAAAAAGGCGCCAATAGTCCCTATTTTGTAAAAGGTTGTTACTTTTACACCCCTTGCGATGCCCCAAAACAGCCCCGATGGCCCCGAAAATCGTTCTGGTTTGTCGAAATTTTCTGGAAATTATGCCCCGGAAAACGGGTGTTATGGCTGTATATTTATGCAAAACGAGGGACACTTCTGCATAAATATACAGCCGCGTGTAAAGGTTTTTCTCTATTTTAGGCCATGCTATGACAGTGGTAGGAGGCCATAGCATCATCGTGCGAACCATGCCGTGACCACGCCGTGCCCCATCAGGCGCTGCCCCTATAAACCTAAAAAGCCAGCCGGAATAAGCTGATGCCTTATCCTGACTGGCTTTTTTCAGATAGGTAGGGACGATCGGGCTCGAACCGATGACCTCTGCAATGTGACTGCAGCGCTCTAAACCAACTGGGCTACGCCCCTAACTCTGAATAACTGGCGCGAAAGTAATGCTTTTTGGCCGAATAGCCAAATTTTGAGCCCACTTTTTTCGTATCTCCCCCATTTTTAGTCTTCTTTTACCCGTATCAGCAGGTTGGAGACGATGGCTGCCACTCCCCCCGTGGTAATGCCCGACGAGAAGATGCTGCGCAGCGTATCGGGCAGTCCGGCCAGGATGCCAGGCACCATCTCTACGCTCAGTCCCAGGGCCAGGCTCACGGCTATTACGAGTATCTCCTTGCGCCCTATGGGCTGCGAGGCTATGATGCGTATGCCCGCTGTGGCCACGGTGCCGAACATGAGCAGCGTGGCACCGCCGAGCACCGGTTCGGGCATGAGCGAGAACACCAGGCTGACGGCCGGAAACAGGCCCAGTATAACCAGGAAGGCCGAGATGAAATAGCCCACATAGCGGCTGGCCACTCCGGTAAGCTGTATCATACCGTTGTTCTGGGCGAAGATGGAGTTGGGAAACGAGTTGAGCATGCCCGACAGCAGCGACGACACGCCATTGGCCACCACGCCTCCCGAGGCACGCTTGGTAAACACCTCGCCCTCGACAGGCTCGCCCGATATGAGCGAGTTGGCCGTAATGTCGCCATAAGCCTCGATGGCCGTTATGATGAAGATGATGCTCAGCGAGATAAAGGCAGACAGGTCGAACGACAGGCCGTACCTGAACGGCACCGGCAGGTAGAACCCACCATAGCTGCGCACCGAGCTGAAGTCTATCATGCCCATGAGCCACGCAGCCACGTAGCCTACCACGATGCCGATGACGATAGAGCTCATGCGAAGGTACCGGTTACGGCAGCTGTTGAACACCACGATGACCACCAGTACCAATACCGACAGACCCAGGTTCTGGAGCGAGCCAAAGGTACCGTTGGCCATGGCCGCGTTGCCTCCGCCACAGGCCGATATGCCCACCTTGATGAGGCACAGGCCGATGAGCGTTACCACGATGCCCGACACCACGGGGGTGATAATCTTGCGGGCATACTTGAGCAGCCGGCCGATGAAAATCTCGACAAACGAGGCAGCCATACACGAGCCGAATATCACCGAGAGCCCTCCGCTCATGCCCGCAGTGATGATGGGGCCTATGAAGGAGAAACTGGTACCCTGGATGCAGAGCAGCCCCGTGCCCACAGGCCCGAACTTGCGGCACTGGATGAAGGTAGATATGCCCGAGGCCAGCAACGCCATCGAGACCAGGTAGCTGGTAGTCTCTATGTCCAGCCCTATCTGGCTGGCTATGATGAGCGGCGGAGTCATAATGGCTACAAAGATGGCAAACAGGTGTTGCAGGGCCGCAAAGGCTGCCTCCAGGAACGGTGGCCGGTCGTTGAGCCCATAGATAATGTCCTTGTTCTGTTTCATAGGGTACTAATCTGTGTGATAAATGGAATAACAGCCACAAAATTAACAAATAATAATGATTGGGCTGTCGCTTTCGCCATATTTTTCTGCCGTTCGCCCCCATTTTTTATGAAGACAGTCGCCATTTGCTTGCATATCTCAGGTATTTTGGCGAATTTTGCACATCCATTGGGCACACCCCGCCCGGTGGACTGAGAACAACAAGAACTAAAACCGGACTTATGGAATACATGTCACAGGAGGGCTACGACAAGCTGGTAGCCGAACTACGCGAGCTGGAGCTGGTCAAGCTGCCCCAGGTGCGCGACGCCATAGCCGAGGCACGCGACAAGGGCGACCTGAGCGAGAACTTCGAGTATCACGCAGCCAAGCGCGAGCAGGGACGGCTGCTCAGCCGCATACGGTTTAAGCAGAAAGTACTGGAGAACGCGCGCGTGATAGACAAGTCGCTACTGAAGAAAGACGGTATAGGGCTGCTCAGCCAGGTGGAGATAACCAATGTGGCCAACGGGCAGCGCATGACCTATACCATAGTGAGCTCGCATGAGGCCAACATCAACGAGGGCAAGATATCTATCAAGTCGCCCATAGCCAAGGTGCTGCTGGGGCACAATGCCGGAGAGACCGTAGAGGTGCGCGTTCCGGCCGGCACGCTCAGACTGTACATCGAGCGGGTTACCTTTTAGACTCCTCGCAGTCATACAGACCCTCTACCTGGCTCTGGGATGCCCACCTTATTTATATATGCAGACTGCATTAAGGATATGAGGACATGCCGGTACCGTTAACGCCGCCCGCAGAACTGATGGGATATATAAAAAAAACACGAAGGTGTCTCAGCGGTTCCTTCGTGTTCTTTATTTGTATTCCCTATAGGGACGGTTGTCGCTTAGGGGGCCGTTGTTCTCGGGCTGCTGTGGAGTGTGGTAGACGGCTTTGCACCATCAGTTCCGAACGCCAGTTACTGCTCAGCCTCTGGGTTGAAGCCGTCGACCTCCTCCTGCGTGTCCTCAAGCCAGAACTCCTCTGGGTCGAACTTGTAGCCGAGCCACCCCTTCAATTCCTTGGCCCTTGCCGAATACGGATGCTGTATGGCCTCGCATAGCTCATAGTAGCCCCACACGCCGCCACAGTCTTCTGGGGGACAGGCGCGCTTGCCGCTGACGAGCCTCACTCTCGGCTGCTCTCCGTCGGCGTAGTCGCCGACCTTGCTGAGAGCCACGTCGTGCTCCCACGAATCGCCGAAATCGTATTCGAACAGCACCTTGTCTTTCGCAGCCTTCAGCAGGTGGCCTATCGTGTAGTCGCCACCCCAATGCCGGCGAGTGTTGCTGAACCACAGGGAGTCTTCCTCGTCCGGCTTCTCTGCTGTGGGGTACAGTTCACGGGGTCTGCCTGCTTTTGCGAACTGGTGCAGATGCGTGCCCTGCCATCCCATGGCCACGAGGATTATATTGGCGAGCGATGTGAGCTTTATTGATGACGGCACTTCTATCTTGCGCCAGATGGACGGCGATATTCCGCGGAGCTTTATGCGCAGCGTATATTTCTTAACCTCTATGGCAGGCATACATTCCATCCGGCTGCAGCCGCCGAAGTAGTCTTCCCATTCCGTGTCCTCGTCTGCATTGTGGCAGCCGGTGTCGGCAACACTGTTCTGGTCTATAATCCCGGATTGGGGGTCTGCTGCCATATCGTGCATAACCCCCAGCAGTTCCAGCGTGCTCATTTTTTGCAGCTGCTTGATGTCCACGTTCCTGGAGGCAGCCTTGTCCATACTCTGTCTGATGGTGTTCAGCATAAGTTCTTTTAGTTCCTTTTCGCTCAGCATAGTGTCTTTTGTATTTGCTGACTACAAAAGTATGAAAAAAAAGAAGCAAAAGCGTACTTGAATGTATATTTTTTTGGTGTATTGGGCAAAATAAGGAGACAATATACGCCGGGAACTCAGCCCACAGCCCACGGGCAGGGTGGGGCAGTGGCTGCAAAACACTTGTAACAGGCTGCGCAACACATAAAAAACCTTTAGAATTTGTCCATATCATCTAATTTATGTAACTTTGCCCGCATTAATTAATATAGGTAATACATAAAAGATATAGAAATGGCTAAAAAATTTGCCGAACACAATGGTTTAAACCTTGTTGAGGTCAACAAGGATGTTTTGGCTGAGTGGAAAAAGAATGACGTTTTCCACAAGAGTATTGACGAGCGCGAGGGCAACCCCCAGTTTATCTTCTTCGAGGGTCCTCCTTCTGCCAATGGTCACCCTGGTATTCACCACGTTTTAGCCCGTGCCATCAAGGATACCTTTAACCGCTATAAGACCATGCAGGGTTACCAGGTTCACCGCAAGGCCGGCTGGGACACCCACGGACTGCCCGTCGAGCTGGGTGTCGAGAAAGAACTCGGCATTACCAAGAAAGATATAGACAACCGCGACTCTGACAAGTATATTTCGACCGAGGACTACAACCACAAGTGTCGCGAGAACGTGATGAAGTTTACCCAGGAGTGGCGCGAGCTTACCGAGGACATGGGCTACTTTGTAGACCTGGACCACCCCTACATCACCTACGACAACAAGTATATCGAGACGCTGTGGTGGCTGCTCAAGCAGCTGTACAACAAGGGACTGCTCTACAAGGGCTACACCATACAGCCCTATAGCCCAGGTGCCGGTACCGGACTGTCGAGCCACGAGCTCAACCAGCCGGGATGCTACCGCGACGTAAAGGACCTGACCGTGACAGCCCAGTTCCAGATAGTAAACCCCAAGGCCGAGTGGGCCAAGTGGGGCAAGCCCTACTTCCTGGCCTGGACCACTACGCCGTGGACACTGCCCTCTAACGTGGCGCTCTGCGTAGGCCCCAAGATAGACTATGTGGCCATAGAGTCGTACAACCCCTACTCCGGCGAGCCCATGACGTTAGTGATGGCCGAGAGCCTGATAACCTCGTACCTGAAGGCCGACCAGGAGTGCAAGGAGGGCGACCTGCCAGCCTTTGACAAGGACAAGAAACTCTGCCCCTGGCGCATCGTAGACCACATGAAGGGCACCGAGCTGGAGGGGCTGCGCTACAGGCAGCTCATGCCATGGGTAAAGCCCTGCGAGAAGGTGGGCGACCTGGCTCCCCGCTTTGTCAATGACTATGCCCAGGCCCATGCCGACAAGGTATTTGCCAGCACCGACGGCCGCGACCGCTTTGTGGAGATGGCCGACCAGGCCTTCCGTGTCATCTTGGGCGACTATGTTACCACCGACGACGGTACGGGTATCGTACACATAGCCCCCACCTTTGGTGCCGATGATGCCAAGGTGGCCAAGGATGCCAATATACCCGCCCTATACCTTATTAATAAAAAGGGCGAGACCCGCCCGATGGTAGACCTGCAGGGCAAGTTCTATGTGATAGACGAGCTGGACGCCAACTTCGTAGACCGCTGTGTCGACGTGGCCCTCTACAGTCACCATGCCGGCGACTATGTGAAGAACGCCTACGACCCACGGTTCAACGTCAATGGCGTATGGGACAAGAAAGCCTCGGAGAAGGCCGAAGACCTGAACGTCATCATCTGCATGGAACTCAAGCAGGAGGGGCTAGCCTACAAGACCGAGAAGCACGTACACAACTACCCCCACTGCTGGCGTACGGACAAGCCCATCCTCTACTATCCGCTTGACTCATGGTTTATCAAGGACACTGCCTCCAAGGAGCGCATGGTAGAGCTCAACAAGACCATCAACTGGCAGCCCGAGTCTACGGGAACGGGCCGTTTTGGCAACTGGCTGGAGAACCTGAACGACTGGAACCTCTCGCGCTCGCGCTTCTGGGGTACTCCGCTGCCCATCTGGCGCGACGAGAACCGGGGCGAGAAGTGTATCGGCAGCATAGAGGAACTGTACAACGAGATAGAACGCTCGGTGGCTGCTGGCGTTATGAAGAGCAATCCGCTGAAGGACAAGGGATTTGTTCCGGGCGACTACTCGCAGGCCAACTATGACCGTATAGACCTGCACCGTCCCTATGTAGACCACATTGTGCTGGTTAACGACGAGGGCAAGCCCATGTACCGCGAGAGCGACCTCATCGATGTGTGGTTCGACAGCGGCTCTATGCCTTATGCCCAGCTGCACTATCCCTTCGAGGGGGCCATGGCACGCGGCACCGAGACCGACCGCCAGGCCATGATACACTCGCAGTACGAGGGGACACCGATACCGCCAGCCTTCTTCCCCGCCGACTTTATCAACGAGGGCGTAGACCAGACACGTGGCTGGTTCTTCACCCTGCATGCCATCGCCACGATGATATTTGACAGCGTGGCCTTCAGAAATGTCATCTCGTCGGGCCTGGTGCTCGATGCCAAGGGCAACAAGATGAGCAAGCATGTGGGCAACGTGACCAACCCGTTCGAGATGCTGGAGAAATACGGTGCCGACCCCGTGCGCTTCTACATGATGACCAACAGCGAGCCTTGGGACAACCTCAAGTTCGACCCCGAGGGTGTAGACGAGGTTCGCCGCAAGTTCTTCGGAACGCTGTACAACACTTACAGCTTCTTCGCGCTGTACGCCAATGTAGACGGATTTGACCCCGACACCATGATGGACAAGGGCAGTCTGGCAGAGCGTCCGGAGATAGACCGGTGGATAATATCCAAGGCCAACACGCTTATACTGAATGTGCAGAAACAGCTGGACGGCTATGACCCGACCCGTGCCGGCCGCCTGATAGACAACTTTGTAAACGACGACCTGAGCAACTGGTTCGTAAGGCTTAACCGCAAGCGTTTCTGGGGTAAGGAGATGGATGCCGACAAGCTCCACGCCTACCAGACGCTTTACACCTGCCTGATGACGGTAGCCAAGCTGCTCGCCCCGTTTGCCCCCTTCTATGCCGACAGGCTCTACCACGACCTGGGAGGCAAGCTGGTGAGCGTACACCTGGAGCACTTCCCCGTAGCTGACGCCGCTGCCATAGACCAGGAGCTGGAGGCACGTATGGACATAGCCCAGAAGATAACCTCGATGACCCTGGCCCTGCGCCGTAAGGTCAATATCAAGGTGCGCCAGCCTCTGGCCCAGCTGATGATACCGGCTGTAGACGACAGGCAGCGCGAGCACATCAGCGCCGTTAAGGAGCTGGTTCGCAACGAGGTGAATGTCAAGGCCGTCAACTTTGTGGAGAACTCGGACTTCCTGGTCAAGAAGGTGAAGTGCAACTTCCGCGTGATGGGCAAGAAGTATGGCAAGCTGATGAAGCGTGTGGCCGCCCACATGGACGGTCTGACCCAGGAGGAGATAAACCGGCTGGAAAGCCAGGGAAGCCTCGCGTTCGACATAGAGGGACAGACCGTAACCGTAGAAGCTGCCGATGTGGAGATAATCAGCGAGGACATACCCGGATGGCTGGTCTCTAACGATGGCAACCTGACCGTGGCCCTGGAGGTAGAGCTGACCGACGAGCTGCGCAACGAGGGTATGGCCCGCGAGCTTATCAACCGCATACAGAACATGCGCAAGGATGGCGGACTGGAGATAACCGACCGCATACGGGTAACCGTGGCTCCCAACGAGAAGACCGATGCTGCCATCGCAGCCTTTGGCGACTATGTCAAGGCCCAGGTGCTGGCCGATGCCATCGAGGTGGCTCCCAATGACGGTGCCGAGGTAGACTTTGACGACTTCAAGGTCTGTATCAAAATAGAGAAAAGTTAATAACATCAGAACCGTCTGCCGTCTTGGCGATTAGCCCGGCAGACGGAACCTAAATGCTAAGTTACATGGAAACAAAGACACGTTACAGCGATGAGGAACTGGAAGAGTTCCGCGCTATCATTAATGACAAGTTGGCCATAGCCCGCGACAGCTATACCAAGATGATGCGGCGGCTGATGAACCAGGACACTAACGATGTCGACGACACATCTCCCACTTACAAGGCATTGGAGGAGGGGAGCCTTACCCAGTCCAAGGAAGAGCTGGTGGCCATGGCTGCGCGCCAGCAGAAGTTTATACAGGGACTTGAGGCGGCCCTGGTAAGGATTAGCAATAAGACGTATGGCATAGACCGTATGACGGGCGAGCTCATCTCTAAGGAGAGGCTCCGGGCCGTGCCGCATGCCACGCTGAGTGTGGCCTCTAAGAACGCGCGCAAACACTAAAAATGAACAGATTAAGACAGATACTGACCGACGGGCGGCTGGCGGTGGTGCTCATCGTAGCCCTGCTCATCGTAGACCAGGTTATCAAGATACTCGTCAAGACCCACATGTGCCTGGGCGAGGCCATACATGTAACCGACTGGTTCTACATAGACTTCGTGGAGAACTCGGGCATGGCTTATGGCATGACCTTTATCAACAAGTTCGTGCTGAGCGTGCTGCGTATCGTGGCCGTGATAGCCATAGGCTGGTACATACACCGGCAGGTAAGGCTGCAGGCCCGTACCCGTTACATAGTACTGCTCTCGATGGTCATGGCCGGTGCCGCCGGCAACATCCTTGACTCGATGTTCTATGGCCTGGCGTTCGATGCGTCTACGCCGTTCGAGGTCGCGTCGGTAGTGCCCTTTGGCACGGGCTACGCGGGGTTCCTGATGGGCAAGGTGGTAGACATGTTCTACTTCCCCCTTATCGTCACCACGTGGCCCAGCTGGGTTCCGGTGGTGGGAGGCAGTGAGTTCGTCTTCTTCTCGCCTGTGTTCAACTTTGCCGATGCCTGTATCAGCGTAGGCGTGGTTATGCTGCTCATACTGTGCCGCAGGGAGCTGGAAACCCTGTCGGTCTTTGCCCCGCGGAGCGGTAAGGACGGCAGCAAGACTAATGAGGAGCAACCGTAATATGACAGGCAGGTTACAACTATGCGTACTCGGGGTGCTGGCGGTGTTGCTGACCGTAGGGTGCAAGCCCTCGCTCCCGTCGGGCATCATCTCGCGTGGACAGATGGAGGACATACTCTATGACTACCACATCTCGCAGAGTATGGCCAGTCAGACGGCCGACGAGGGGGTGAACCAGCGCGTGTACGAGGATGCCGTACTGCGGAAGTACGGGGTCAGCCGGGACGAGTTTGACCGCTCGCTGGCCTATTACATGCGCCATACCGAGGAACTGGAAAAACTGTACGAGGGCGTAGAGACCCGCCTGAAGAACGAGGCCCAGGCCCTGGGGTCGTCGGCTGCCGAGGCCGGACAGTTCGGGGCTATGGGCGTACAGGGCGACACGGCCAACGTGTGGAGCGAGGCCCGCTCGCTGGTACTGTTGCCTCAGGCTCCGTTTAACCAGTACAGCTTTGTCGTCAAGGCCGATACTGCCTTTCATGCCGGCGATGCCGTCATGCTGATCTTCGACTGCAACTTTATCTACCAGGACGGCACGCGCAGTGCCTGTGCCTTCCTGTCCATACGCCTGGCCAACGACAGTGTGGCGTCCAACTTCGTACAGCTGTCCATGCCCGGCCATCAGAACCTGCGCATACAGGACTATGACCGCAAGGGCATCAAGGAGATACGCGGCTACATCGTACTGAGCAAGAGCCAGAGCGAGCTGGAGTCGCAGACCACCCTGCAGCTCATGTTTGTCAGCAACATACAGCTGATACGTACCCACAGTACCGACAAGCCGGCCACTACGGGTGCTACGGCTGACACCATGCAGGCGGCCCCGGTTACGGCCGATACGGGCAGGGCGCTGAGGATGCCCCCACAGGGTGAGCGCCTGAAGCTGATGAAACCGCGCGGGCCGCTGAAACCCGTACCAGGAAAGGTAAACGTAAACTGATATATAATATAAATAAGGAGACATAGACATGTTAAGTGTACACGAACTGATAGACAGGCTCATCGACCTGTCTTTTGCTGAGGACATCGGCGACGGCGACCATACCACCCTCTGCTGTATTCCCGCCGATGCCATGGGCAAGTCGCACCTGCTCATCAAGGAAGACGGCATCCTGGCCGGCGTGGAGATAGCCAAGATGGTGTTCCACCGCTTTGACCCGACGATGCAGGTAGAGGTGCTCATACCCGACGGGGCACAGGTCAAGAAGGGCGACATAGCCATGGTGGTTACCGGTAAGGTACAGTCGCTCCTGCAGACCGAGCGCCTCATGCTCAACATCATGCAGCGTATGAGCGGCATAGCTACCATGACCCACAGGTATGTGGAGCGTATAGCCGGCACGGGGGCCCATGTGCTGGACACCCGTAAGACCACGCCGGGCATGCGTATGCTCGAAAAACAGGCCGTCAAGATAGGCGGAGGCGTTAACCACCGTATCGGGCTCTTCGACATGATACTGCTCAAGGACAATCATGTCGACTTTGCCGGAGGTATCGCCAATGCTATCAACCGTTGTCACGAGTATCTCCAGAAGAAAAATCTCAAACTGAAGATTGAGATAGAGGTTCGCAACTTCGACGAACTTCAGCAGGTGCTCGACTGCGGCGGGGTAGACCGTATCATGCTCGACAACTTCAGTGTGCCCGATACTAAGAAGGCCGTAGAGATCATCGACCATCGCTACGAGGTAGAGTCGAGCGGCAATATCACCATAGATACCATACGCGACTATGCCGAGCAGGGTGTCGACTATATCTCTGTCGGCGCGCTTACCCACTCGGTCAAGGGGCTGGACATGAGTTTTAAGGCTTGCTGATATGATGAATGTACGTACCCTTCTCACGGCGGCCCTGCTTACGGTGGCTGCCTATGCCTCGGCCTGTACTAACTTTATCGTGGCCCGCGGAGCCTCGGCCGACGGGTCGGTCATCTGTACCTACAACGCCGACGACTACGGCATGTTCATGGGGCTGGCCCACTATCCGGCCGGAATGCACGCCCGGGGCGAGATGCGCAAGATATACGACTGGGACACCAACGAGTATCACGGCGAGATACCCGAGGCGCCGGTAACCTATAACGTTATCGGCAATATCAACGAGTACCAGGTTACCATCGGCGAGACCACCTATGGCGGGCGCGAGGAGATGATAGACCCCCAGGGTATCATGGACTACGGCAGCCTGATATATGTGGCCCTGCAGCGGTCACGGACGGCACGCGAGGCCATCAAGGTGATGACGTCGCTGGCCGAGACCTACGGATACAACAGCAGCGGCGAGACCTTTACCATCTGTGATGCCAACGAGGCCTGGATTATGGAGATGATGGGCAAGGGGCCCGGCTCCAAGGGCGTGGTATGGGTGGCCCTGCGCATACCCGACAATGCCATCTGTGCCCATGCCAACCAGAGCCGTATCGGCCGGTTTGACATGAAAGACCGCAAGAACGTGCTCTACTCTAAGGATGTCATCCGGTTTGCCCGTTCCAAGGGCTGGTACACCGGACGCGACGCCGACTTCTCCTGGAAAGCCGTCTATGCGGCTCCCGACTTCGGTGGACGGCGTTTCTGCGATGCCCGTGTGTGGAGTTTCTTCCGCCATTTCGACAAGGGCTTCGACCGCTATCTGCCCTGGGCCCTGGGCAAGGATCCTAAGGCCGAGGACATGCCGCTCTGGATAGTGCCCGACCATAAGGTGAGCGTCCAGGAGGTACAGGCCTGTATGCGCGACCACTACGAGGGCACCCCCCTGGCCACCGATACGCTCGATATGGGCGGCGGTATATGGCAGATGCCTTACCGTCCTACGCCCCTGTCGTATAAGGTCGATGGCAAGAAGTACTTCAACGAGCGGCCCACCAGCACCCAGCAGACGGCCTTCAGCTATGTCAGCCAGATGCGCTCATGGCTTCCGCGCGAGATAGGCGGCCTGTTCTGGTTCGGCAACGACGACGGCAACATGGTGGCCTATACGCCCATATACTGCGGCAACACGGTGCAGCCCGAGTGCTACAACACACCTGGGGCCGACGCGGTGACCTTCTCGGACAAGAACGCCTTCTGGGTGTGCAACTGGGTGAGCAACATGGTGTACCCGCGCTACAGCCAGATGTTTCCCACGCTGAGGGAGACGCGCGACAGTCTGGAGCGTAGCTACTTTGCCCTGCAGAAGGGGGTCGAGGAGCAGGCGCTGAGTCTGTACCGCACCGACAAGGCGCGGGCGTTGAGCTACCTTAACGACTACAGCAACCAGAAAGCCCAGCAGATGCTGAGCACGTGGAAAGACCTGGCCGTGTTCCTCATCGTAAAGTACAACGACATGGTGGTCAAGCCTACCAGCGGGCGCACCTTCCTGCGTACCAAGACCGGACTGGGTGCCCGTGTCCAGCGTCAGGGCTTCCCCGCCAAGTATGCCGAGCGGCTGGTCAAGGAGACTGGCGACAAGTTCATCTCGCCCGAGTAAAGATACCTCCCCATATCCATACGAACCGAAAAAAAATCCCCGCGGTACACAGACTGCCGCAGGGATTTTTTTTAGTTATTGTCTGTATCAGACGGTGTCAGGACTATTACTCGTCCTTCTTATTAGCCGCGCCGCCCGTATATACGGGAGCCTCGGCCACGTGTACGTCCTTGAGACGCGATGAGCGCATGGCTCCCGTAGAGCGGCATCCCACACGCACGGAGTCTATGTTCTCCTTGACGTTGAAGGCAGCCACCGAGTCGGCAGGCTTGGTCTTGAGCGAGGGGTAGAAGATGCCCAGGTCGGTTATCTTGACACTCTTGCCGTCCAGAACCAGCTCGCGTATGCAGCTCACCATATCGGTCAGTATGCCCTGTATCTGTCCCTTGGAAAACCCGCAGTTGTGCGAGGCCATGTGGTCTGCCAGCCCGTCGAGGTCTATGGTCTGCGAGTGGGTGGCGCGGGCGTACCATTTGCCCGGGTAGTGCGAGTTGGAACGGTTGTCCTGGTAAAG
>CAKPRX010000010.1 GCA_934183135.1 uncultured Prevotella sp. | reverse complement strand
CTGCAGGCGTGCCTCCAGCACGGCCAGTTTCAGGATGTTGCTGGCTTTTTCGTCGAGAGCCAACTCGGAGGGTGACATAGCCCCCTCTGTGCCGTTGTTGCTGGCCACGGACTCGAGCTCGGTCTTCATGCCAAGGATATCTATATGCTTATGATGCAGGAAATCGGCCGTTACCCCGTCTGTCTCTCTCAATATACCTAATAATATATGCTCTGGTCTCACAATCTTACTCGCCAGCCTGTTGGCCTCTTCGCGCGAGAAAGCAAGGACTTCAGAAACTTTTCTGGAAAACTGACTTATCATGATGGTCGTTATTGTTATCGTTATACTTAATCTACTGATGCAAATTTACATATTCATTATAATATATGCAAACGTCGTGCCAAAAATAAATGAAAGCGGTGGCTTTGTGTCGTGAATGTAGGCTGCGGCACGTGTTTTCAGACACGGTCTCGGGGCTGTAGGCATCAGCGTCAGGCTATGTACTGGGGCTTTGTACTGCGTCTTGAGCGCTATACTTCTTGGGCATTATAGGGTGAGTTGTACTTTTCGTGATTTTTATAATTCTTTTAGTCTGAAAATTTGTAACTTTGTATCTCATTAGTAATGACGTATGGAACTGAGGCAACTGAAATATTTCTTGAAATTGGCCGAAACGCTCAATTTCTCTTTGGCAGCTAAGGAATTGTTTATAACTCAGAGTACGCTGTCGCAGCAGATTCTTAACCTGGAGCGTGAGTTTGACCAGCAGCTTTTTGTTCGCAATAGTCACGAGGTGGTTCTTACAGAGGCCGGACAGTTGCTATTGCCACACGCACATGCCAGCATTGCTGCTGCAGAAAGCTGTGTAACACTGCTTCAGGAACTGAAACACTTACTGACGGGCGAACTCAACATAGGAGTTACTTTCTCCTTCAGTAGCATTATGGCCGAGACTATGGGGGCTTTTCTCAAACAGTATCCTCGAGTGAAACTCAATGTGTGCTATGCCTCGATGGCCGAACTGATGGAACGCCTGCAACACCATGAGCTGGACTTGGTGTTGGCTTTCAAGCCTACTCAGCCCGACGAGCATGTTGAGAGCCAGGTGCTCTTCCGTACCCGCCTGGCTGCAGTGATGAGTGAATGTCACCCAATGGCTCACCGTAAACTTATCAGCCTGAAAGAATTGGAACCCTATAGCCTGGCCTTGCCTGCTATAGGTCTGCAGGCACGCCATGCTTTTGAAAAAGTGATAAACGGATGTGAGTTGTCACTCAAGATAAAGGCCGAGATTAACAATGTGAACCTTCTATTTAAGCTAATACGTCAGAGTACTTATATAACAATACTTGCGCAGTCGGCTGTAGTTGGCGAAAACGGAATTAAGGCCGTCCCCATAGACTCTCCTCTCGGTTATATGGAGGGGTGCATCCATACGCTGCGCAATGGCTACACCAAGCATGCTGCCCGTGAGTTTATCCGCATGCTTAGCACGCCTGCTACATTGTGGAAAGATATTACACTGCCCAATGAATAAATAAGGACAAAGAAGAAATGTTCACTATACGCCCAGCACAGATTACCGATGCGGAAGCCCTTACAGCCATTTACAATGAGTATATCCGCCATACGGCCATAACTTTTGAGACAGAAGAGATAACCATTGCGGAAAACACACGGCGGATGGTAGACATCATGGCCCACTTCCCTTATCTGGTATATGAAGAACAGGGGCATGTGTTAGGTTATGCTTATGCGCATTATTGGAAAGCTCGCGCTGCTTACCGTCATACGGCCGAAGTGACCATCTACTTAGCCTCCGATGCTACCGGACGCGGGATAGGTACCCGATTGCTGGACAGGCTGATAGACGAGTGCCGCCAGCGTGGTGTCCATGTGCTTATAGCCTGCATCACCCAGGGCAACGAAGCCAGCGTGGCTCTTCACCGCAAATTAGGCTTTGTACAGGTTTCGTGCTTCCATCAGGTGGGCCGTAAGTTTGGCCGCTGGCTTGATGTGATAGATATGGAACTCAGGCTGTGACACCTAACAAAAACGGTAGCACCCCCACCCTGCTCTCGCGGGTGGATGTGCTACCGTTATCTATGTAAGCTGTTTCTCTATCCGTGGGCACAGTGATGATGGGTGCCCTCTTCGGGCGAAGGCTGATGCTGCGGACGTAGCAAGTCGTTGACAGTCTTGACAGGATTGAATGTGTCAAGAGGGACCTCGACAAACACGGTATTCCAGTCGCTCATGGCCCCGTTCCACAAGCCAGGCAGCTCGAGTGCCTTCAGTTCGCGCCCATTCTTGCTCTTTCTGCTGATAAAACCGGTGGCCGGGTCTACGTAGCGTGTCAGGTCAAAGGCGTGTCCCCGGTAATCCTTGGTGGCACACACCAAATCTACGGGGTTAAAGTGAGTGCCATTTTTGAACATCTTGACGTACGTCGGATTGGACGTGTCTATCTGGCTCGACTCCAGTATCTGCAGGCTTACCGTGTCATCGGCATTATAAGCCAAGAATGGACCGCCACCAGGCTCGCCTACGTTCTTAACAACTCCACATACACGCATCGGACGGTTCAGTTTGCGTCTCAGATAACTTACCAGTTCGGCATCTTCCAGCTCTTTGATGTCGCTGCGGCGACAACAGAGGTCTCGCTGCAGGAAACGGATGATTTCCTCTAACTTCTCATGGTTGTAGACTCCTGTATCGAGTGTCTTCAGGTAGCCGAAAGCCCTTTTCTGCAGATTGACGAGCACTCCTGCCAATACATTCTTGTACAGAACCGTGTCGCCCTTGATGCGATCGGGTACCACATTGTCGATATTCTTGATGAAAATGATGTCGGCATCTATATCGTTCAGGTTCTCTATGAGTGCGCCATGGCCGCCAGGACGGAAAAGCAACGACCCGTCAGTATTGCGGAACGGTGTGTTGTCATTATTGGCAGCAATGGTGTCGGTCGATGGTTTCTGCTCCGAGAATGTCACCTCTATCTGCGTATCAAACATCTGCTCATAGTGGCTTAGCTTCTGCTCCACTTTCTGACGGAACAGCTCCAGATGCTCGTGGCTTACCGTGAAATGTACATGAGCCTGGCCGTTGCTGGTGGCATAGAGGGCAGCCTCTACCAGATGCTCCTCCATGGGAGTACGCGGGCCGTCGGCATAACTGTGGAAGAGGAGCAACCCCTTGGGGAGTTGGCCATAATTGAGCCCGTCGGTACCGAGTAATGTTGCCACGATGTCTTTGTACCGATGCTCGTCCAGCATGCTACGCAGGTTCTTGCCCCACTTGGCCTTGCACTGGTCGCACAGCGCTTCGCGGAAAGCAAACCGACGGATATTGTCAAAGAACGTATGCTCGAAGTCGGTCGTAGGCTCAGCGTAGTCGGCTTCCAGAAAGGCAAACAGATTCTTAAACATACGGCTGGCTGCCCCCGAGGCTGGTACAAACTTGACTACCTTGTGTCCATGAGCCTTGTACTCATTCCAGTCGTCAATAAGTCGTTCGCGCTCCTCGCCGTCCAAAACCCGTATGCCACGTTCGACCGAGGCCGCAGCCTCCAATTTAAGGAACGGGAACCCCTGCTCTATCTGGCGGAGCTGCTTCTGCACTTTCTCCTCGCTTATTCCCCTTGCGGAAATCTGCTTAATATCTGCTTCTGATAACATAGTGGTTTTTATAAATTATGGTTGATATTACAAATGTACCCACTTTTCCGGACATGCAGAAGCAAAAACGCCTTTTTTTGTTGTGCTTAGGCATAAAAACACAAGTATGGTTCTTGTGGAGGTACCTATTTCTATAAAAAGTTATCATTAAATGGCGAATAACGAGCAGAATGTAGTAAATTTGCCACGTAATTTAAGAAAAATCTATGTACCGATTAATATTGCGATGTGCCGCTACCTTGGTTTTCCTGGTCACAGTGGGCAGTTGTGGGAACAGGACTAATGACGAGCAAGCTGCTGCTTGTGCCGACTCGTTTGCCGTAAATTACTTCAACTGGAACTTTAACGGTGCCGCGCGTTTCTGTACACCTGAGTCTGTACGCTGGTTGCAATTTGCTGCCAGCCAGGTTACTCAGGCCGATATAGACACCCTGCGGGCCAAAGCCCATGGGGCGGATGTCGAAGTTGCTGACGTGGCGATGAGTGATGATGAGAGCTGCGCGGATATACGTGTAACAGTAACCGACTTTATGGTTCCTGCAGCGATAGGTCAAGGTGCCGAGGCCACAGCCAAGCAGACTTTCAAGCTGATGGCTGTGCGTATAGGCGACGACTGGAAAATCAGAATGGAAGACCTACCGCGAAGTGAAAGGTAAAGTCGCGTCCGAAATTGGGATGAGCGATGGCATAGTGTTCCTGCTGAGTTTCGTAGGCGGGGTTGATAGCCTTCATACCCATGTCAAAACGTAGGATGAAGTAGTCGAAGTTGAGCCGTAAGCCAACACCGTAGGCCACGGCTATCTGTTTGTAGAACTCGTTCCACTTAAACTGTCCCCCGGGCTGGTCGGCATAGTCCCGTAGCGTCCATATATTACCCGCGTCGATAAAGAAGGCTCCGTTGAGTTTCCAGAACAGCAGCGTGCGATACTCCAGGTTCATATCCAGCTTCATGTCGCCCGTCTGGTTGATAAAGTCTATACGCCCATCCTTACCCCTGAACTTACCTGGGCCCAGACTACGTACACTCCAACCACGTACCGAGTTGGCACCACCCGAGAAATAACGCTTCTCAAAAGGTAGAATGGTGCTGTTGCCGTAAGGATAAGCCACTCCCAACCCTACGTGGGCGGCCAATGTGTTGTGGACGTCAAATTTGAACATCCGGGTATAGTCTATGTCGAACTTGGCATACTGCGCATAGGCTATACCGAACAGGATGTGCTGTCCGTCGGCATTGGTCTTGAACTTGGCCGCCTGCGAGAGAGCTCCCAATAGGTTGCCCGATGATTCCACGTTGCCCCTGAAGGCATTGCGTCCATCGTTATAGCTCACCCCAAATCCCAGTTTCATAATAAACAAATCCTCGTAGTTGTACCGCAGGATGGCGTTACGGTTGGTCTCGTCATCCAGATAGTCGCGCTTAAAGGTGTCGCTTATCCAGGGCATCGAGATATAGTTGAGGTCGAGTAGGTCGAACCTGTACGAAATGTGGTGGCGTGGTTCCTCCCAGCGGTAGCGCCAGGCCGCCGAGAACACACGGCGGTGAAATTCCGGGCGGTTCTGCAGGTTCCAGCTCAGACCCAGTTCGGATATGGCCTGGCTGTGTTTGGTGAAAGAGCGAGAAAGAAACGGTGCCACGAAACGTGGAAAGGCCAGGCGGGCCTCTATCCCATACTCGGTATAGTTCTGATCCTTATAGCCTTCAAGTCCTGTAATGGCCTCGTAGGCCCCTCTGAACTCTATACTGAACAGCTCGCTGCCGCGAAACAGGTTGCGGTTGGTATAGGTAAGCGAGGCTGCCGCACCCAGGTCGCCAGCAGTGTTGGTGCCCTCGGGCTGGAAGGATATGGAAGAGGGCTTGTTCATTATCAGCTGTATCGTGCTGTTCAGCACGTTGGTGTCTGGCTGCTCCTCGAATACTATGCTGGTGTACTTGACGGCTCCCAACTTGGCAAACTTGTTATAGGTACGTTGCAGGGCCGACTCGTCAAAGTACTTGCCTTCCTCTATGGCCGTATTGTTCATTACTATCTTGGGGCGTAGGTGCCCCTGGGTGTTGTCTATGTCATACCTCACTCGCCCTATCTTATACCGTGGGTGAGCTGTGGGTTGCGCGTCATTGTTAGTACGATAACCTAACAGGTGTAGCCTTACATTGACTAACTGGGAAGTAGCCGCACTGTCTACATTGAACTGGATAAAGTCTTTGTTGAACCGATAGTACCCATTATCCATCAGATAATCGGTTATGCGCTTGCGGGCCTTGTCCAGCAAGTCCACACTGAAAGGGCTCCCGTGGGCTATACGAAAAGGACTGTCACTGCTGTCCAGACGGAGTAGGCTGGCTATGGTGTCGTCGTCTACTCGGTACGTTACCTTATTAATATAATATCGCTCGCCTGGGCTCAGCGTATATTTTGCTGTTATCTTGCGCCCATGTACCAATGTGTCCAACTCCACCTTGGCGTGCATATACCCCATGTTGTGCATGGCGTTTTTCAGGTCGTCCATAGACTGCCGTGCCTCGTGTACATCGTATATCACCGGCTCCTCGCCTATATTGCGCAGCGTGCGGTTTATCCACTTGGCCGTATCGCGTCCGGCCAGCGAGTAGGTGGCCAGGGGTATCTTGAACAGTGAGAACCACTTAGAGTTAGCTTTCTGATGAATGTAGGGTTCGAGCACAGCGGCGTCAAACCCCTTCTGGGTGGATTTGAGTTCTACCTTTTCCAGAAGGTAGCTCTGCTCGGGTACAAATTTGGTGGCACTACACGAGTAGAGTATGGCCACAACCGAAATAATGAGGTATGGTTTAATAAACTTCAATTCGCACTATTTTATCGGACAAAATTACAAAAAAGATAAGAATAATTCGTAACTTTGCAATAAATATTTTCAAATATGATAAGCAAGGCCAAGATAAAATATATCCGCTCCTTGGAGCAGAAGAAACATCGCAGCGCTGATAACGTATTTGTGGCTGAAGGGCCCAAGGTGGTGGGCGATTTGATGGCCACCGCAGCCCCTGTCCTGCTTATTCATACTGACCATTGGATGCCTGCGGCTGTTCCGCAGGGTACCGAGGAGATTATCGTCAGCGATGACGAACTCCGTAAGGTTAGTTTTTTACAACATCCCCAGGATGTGCTGGCTGTCTTCTCACAACCCGCCCCGTCCGGAGCGCTTCCTGATGCCGCCCATACACTGATTTTGGCACTCGACGGAGTGCAGGATCCAGGCAATTTGGGCACCATCATCCGTATAGCCGACTGGTTTGGCATCGAGCATATAGTGTGTAGCCCCGATACGGCCGACGCTTATAACCCCAAGGTCATCCAGGCCACTATGGGCAGTATAGCCCGCGTATCGGTAATCTATACCGACTTGACCCAGTACCTCACTGCCCTGCCCGCTGACGCTCCCGTTTATGGAACCCTCCTCGATGGGTCCAGCATTTATGCCACCCCACTTACAGCCCACGGCGTTATTGTTATGGGTAATGAGGGCAAGGGCATATCAGCCCCCATCCGCCAGCTGATAACCCACAGGCTGCTCATCCCCAATTATCCCGCAGGGCGCCCTACTGCCGACAGCCTGAATGTGGCCATCGCCACAGCCATTACTTGCAGCGAATTTAGAAGAAGATAACGATATGAACGATTCTTTGTACACCTCCCGGAGTGTTTCCGGCTGTCTCCGTATAGCCACCTCGCTTACAGTAGGCAATCTGAAGCACATTGTTCGTAAGACATGGCCGTCTGTGCTCTGTGCCGCCGCCATGCTCACTATGCTGATACTTGCCTTTATTCCCTCCAAGCAGATTAACGATGCCGGAATGGCCCATATCAATGTGGCCTTTGCCCTGTTGTGCCTGTCCTATGTAGGTACTTTTGCGGCCACGGTATGGGTTCTGGCCAGTGCCGTATCGCTGGTCAACGGCGAGAGGATACGCCGCAACTTTGTACGCAGCGCAGTACTGTCCGTGGCACTCTACCTCTATGCTTTTATGATGAGCGCGGTCTCTACCGGCCTTGTTGCCCAGGGTATAGGAATTGGTGTCAAAACCTTCCACCTGTCGGCCACTACGGCCACCATCCTCTTGGTCATCGCTGTGGCCCTCATCCTTATATTGCTATATGTGTTGTCGCTGCCTTTGGACATGGCTTCGGTCAAGTATATCATGAACCATGATACTACCCTCTCGCAGGTCTTTACCCGCGATTATGCTATCGCCTTCCGCCACTGGGGAACGCTGTTCCTTACCTCGGTGGTAACATTCCTTATCTCCCTGGTGCTCATGCTGATACTTGCAGCCCCATTGGCCATCATCTCTTTGGCCCATCTGCAGAATACCCTTGGCATCATCAATGGCGACCCCGACGGAACTCCCTCTTACTTCCTGGCGCTCTTCATCGCCACATCGGTAGTTACCTGTTTTGTTCTGGTGTACATAGAGGTATGGCATATTTTGGTCATGTGCTACGTATGTGGCTCCATTACCACCCAGGAGGCTGAAAGAAAGAAACAAACTAAAATACTGAAAGACGATGAAACCACAGAAAATACTGTTTATTGACCGAGACGGAACGCTGATAGAGGAACCCGAGGATGAGCAGATAGACTCCTTTGCCAAGTTGCGGTTTGTTCCGGGCGTGTTTGCCAACTTGCGTTTCATACAGCAGCATTTAGACTTCCAGCTGGTCATGGTGAGCAATCAGGACGGGTTAGGTACCGATGCCTTTCCAGAAGATACGTTCTGGCCCGTACACCGTTTTATCTTGCAGACTCTTAGTGGCGAGGGCATTACCTTTGCCGCTCAGCATATAGACCGACATTTTCCGGCCGATGAATCACCCATGCGTAAGCCGGGTACCGGCATGCTCACCGAGTACATCAATAATCCGGCCTACGACTTGGCGGGCAGTTATGTGATAGGCGACCGGGATACCGATGCCCAGCTGGCGGCCAACTTGGGGTGTCGGGCTCTTATCCTGGGCCGCGACGGCCTGACATGGGACAAGATAGCCGAACTGCTGTTTGCCGGCGAGCGTATAGCCGAGGTACAGCGCAATACCAAGGAAACCCAGATATATGTCAGGATGAACCTGGACGGAACCGGCAAGTGCGATATAGATACCGGGTTAGGCTTCTTCGACCACATGCTCGAGCAGATAGGCAAGCATGGCCAGATAGACCTGACCGTACATACTCACGGCGACCTCTATGTCGATGAGCACCACACCATCGAGGATACCGCCTTAGCCATAGGCGAGTGTATAGCCCGTGCCCTTGGCGACAAGCGGGGCATAGAACGCTATGGCTACACCCTGCCTATGGACGACTGCCTCTGCCAGGTGGCCCTCGACTTCGGAGGCCGTCCCTGGCTGGTATGGGATGCTCAGTTCCATCGCGAGAAGATTGGCGAAATGCCCACCGAGATGTTCCTCCATTTCTTTAAGAGCCTGAGCGACGCGGCTAAGATGAACCTGAACATCAAGGCTGAGGGCGACAACGAGCATCACAAGATAGAGGGCATCTTCAAGGCGCTGGCACGCTCACTGAAGATGGCCGTACACCGCGATATATACCATTACGACTTACCGTCAACCAAAGGGGCTTTATAACCATGACTATGGATAGCACTACGACCGACAAGCTGTGGAACAGGGACTATCTGAAGGTAATGACAGCCAACTTTATGCTCTACTTTGCCTTCTACCTACTTACGCCCCTGCTGCCCATCTACCTGAGCGAGTACTTTGGCGCGCCCAAGGATACCATAGGCATCGTCTTGTCGGGCTATACCATTGCAGCACTTATCATCCGCCCTTTCAGTGGCTACCTGGTAGACAGTTTTCCGCGTAAGCGTGTGCTACTCATCTTCTTTGCGCTTTTTGCCGTATGTTTCTTAGGCTATGTGGCTGCGGGTACCCTCCTCATGTTTGCCATTCTGCGTACACTACATGGCGCCCCATTCGGGGCTGTTACGGTGGCCAACTCCACCTGTGCCATTGACGTGTTGCCGTCAAGCCGCCGCAACGAGGGGATAGGCTACTATGGGCTGAGCAACAACTTGGCCATGGCCATAGCTCCCTCGGCAGGCATATATATATACCATTTCCTCCAGGACTTTACGGCCCTGTTCTGGCTCGCTTTGGCCGTAGCGTTAGTAGGGTTCTTCACGGCCACTACGGTACACATACCCGCCAAAGCCATAGTACGCAACAAGGAGAAGATTTCCTTGGATCGCTTTTTCCTCACCCGCGCCTGGCTGTTGGCCATCAACATAGCCCTCTTTGGTTTCTGTTTCGGGGTGCTGAGCAACTACCTGGCCATATACAGTAAGGAAGAGTTGGGTATAACGGGTGGCACAGGCACCTACTTCATGTTGCTTTCCATTGGACTTTTCTGCTCACGCCTGCAGGGTGCCAAGGCCCTGCGCCAGGGTTACGTTACGCGCAATGCTGCCCACGGCATGCTCTTATCCATGATAGGCTACACGCTCTTTGTAGCAGTGCCCTCGCCCATAGGTTACTATGGGTCGGCCCTGCTTATCGGTCTGGGCAACGGGCACATGTACCCAGGGTTTCTCAATATGTTTATCGATATAGCCCATCACAATGAGCGTGGCACGGCCAACTCGTCTATCCTCACATCATGGGACTTGGGCTTCGGAATAGGTATCCTGCTGGGTGGCATCGTGGCCGAGACCATCAGCTATACCGCCTCTTTCTGGCTGGTAGCTGCGGTCAACATTGCCGGGGTATTGTTATTCTATGCCGCCGCCCGTCGTTTCTTCCTTACCCACAATCTGAATAGCGAAGTACGTTAATCCATTCCCGCTGATTGCGAGAGAACTTTTGTAGAGTAATGAGGGACAAAAGAGAGGGGGCGCCTTCATGTGCCCTACTGTCCTTTGTTCCGCCTACTCATATCTTTGCCCACGGCACGATGGCCGATGGGGTGGCTATGGGTAGCTGGGGCCAGTAGGGAGCATAGGCTCCCCCTCTCTTCTTCTTATATATAATAAGGTATAGGCCCCATCTGCATAGGGGCCTATACCTGACAAGACATTCTCAAACCGTTAGTTGAGCCACTTAACGTAGCAGAAGTCCTGACGGTGAGGCAGGTTCTCGTTCTTGGGATACATACGCACGCACGAGCGGAACGCTCCGGCGTGGTCGGGCTCTACAGTTACCTCGAAGGTGTAGTTATTGCCCTCGTGGCCTACCATCTCGAACGGACGCACGCTGTACACCTGATGTCCTTCGGGTACCAGGTCGGGGTTGAGTGATACGAGCTCAAGTCCTACGGCATCTACCAGACCCTGCTCGTCTATCACATAGCGCATCTTGTAGCTCTTGCCGGTCTCGCCGCCTGCATCGAGCAGTTCGGTGTCCTTAGATACTACACGGATGGCATCCCACCGCTCAGCCACGGTCTCCGTCCACTGAGCTATCTCCTTAGCCAGACGGTTATCGTCGGCTGCCAGACGGTGGAACCGCTCTGCCTGTGCGTTATAGAACTTCTTATAGTAGTCGTCCAGCTGTCGTTTCATGGTGTAGTGAGGTGCTATGGTGGCTATCGAGTTCTTGATAACCTTGATCCAGCCCTCGCTGTAACCGCGGTTGCCCTTGTCATAGTACAACGGGATAATCTCGTTCTCCAGCAGACCATAGATGGTAGCCGCGTCGAGCTGGTCCTGATAGCCCTGGTTCTGATAGGTACGCTTCTCAGGCAGAGCCCATCCGGCGCCCTTGCGATAGCCCTCGACCCACCATCCGTCAAGCACGGAGAGGTTGACTACGCCGTTCATCTCGGCCTTCTCGCCCGATGTGCCTGAAGCCTCCATAGGACGGGTAGGCGTGTTCATCCAGATATCTACACCCGACACAAGTCGGCGGGCCAGCTGCATGTCGTAGTCCTCGAGGAAGATAATCTTGCCGAGGAACTCGGGGCGCTGGCTTATCTCGTATATCTTCTTGATGAGGCCCTGTCCGGCACCGTCGGCGGGGTGAGCCTTACCCGAGAAGAAGAACAGCACGGGATGCTCTGGGTCGTTGACTATCTTGCTGAGCCTATCCAGGTCGGTGAAGAGCAGATGGGCGCGCTTGTAAGTGGCAAAACGACGGCAGAAACCTATCATCAGTGCGTTGGGGTTGATGCGTTCGAGCAGCGAGACCACACGGGCGGGGTCGCCCTGGTTGCGCAGCCATGTCTGGGTAAACTTCTCGCGGATATAGTCGATGAGCTTCTTCTTCAGGGCCATACGGGTGTCCCATATTTCGGCATCGTCTACATCGTAGATGGCGTGCCACAGGTTCTCGTTGCTCTGGTCGCTCATAAAGGTCTCGTCGAAGTGTATGTCGTATAGCTTGCGCCACTCGGTGGCCGTCCATGAGGGGAAGTGTACACCGTTGGTAACATAGCCTACGCTGTTCTCCTCGGGGAAGTACCCTTTCCACAGAGGGGCAAACATCTGCTGGCTTACCCATCCGTGCAGACGGCTTACGCCGTTGATGCCCTGGCAGGTGTTGCAGGCGAAGGTAGACATACAGAAGCGTTCGCTGTGGTCATCGGGGTTCTGACGGCCCATGCCGATAAACTCGTCCCACGAGATGCCGAGACGTCCAGGGTAGCCGCCCATGTACTTGCCGAAGAGCGACTCGTCAAAGTAGTCGTGGCCGGCTGGCACAGGAGTGTGTACTGTATAGAGCGACGAGGCGCGAACCAGTTCCATGGCCTGGTTGAAGGTGAGGCCACCGTCGACATAGTCGCACAGGCGCTGCAGGTTGCAGAGTGCGGCGTGGCCCTCGTTGCAGTGATAGATGTCCTTGGTGATGCCCAGTTTCTTCAGTGTGAGTATGCCGCCGATACCGAGCAGTATTTCCTGCTTGAGCCGGTTTTCCCAGTCGCCGCCATACAGAGAGTGGGTGATGGGTCGGTCGAACTCAGAGTTCATGTCGTTGTCGGTGTCAAGCAGATAGAGCTTGATACGGCCCACATTGACCTGCCATACGAAGGCGTGTACCTGGTAGTTCATATAGGGCACATCGACCACTACGGGGTTGCCCTGGGCGTCGAGCACACGCTCGATGGGCAGCGAGTTAAAGTTCTGTGCGTCGTACTTGGCTATCTGCTGGCCGTCCATGCTGAGGCTCTGGGTAAAGTAGCCGTAGCGATACAGGAATCCAACGGCGCAGAGGTCTACGTTGCTGTCGCTGGCCTCCTTGAGGTAGTCGCCAGCCAGCATGCCCAGACCGCCGGAGTAGATTTTAAGCACCTGGTTGATACCGTACTCCATACAGAAGTAGGCCACCGAGGGGCGACTCTTGTCGGGCTCTACGTCCATGTATGCCTTGAACTTATGGTACACATCCTCGATCTTCTTCATCAGAACGGCATCCTTGACGATGGCTTCCTTGCGCTCGTAACTCAGACGCTCCAGGAGCAGCACGGGGTTGTGGCCCACGGCCTCGTAGAGTTTCTCGTCCAGGCTCTTGAACATGTTGCGTGCCTCGTAATTCCAGCCCCACCACATATTGTGGGCTAACTCATCCAGACACTTCAGCTGTTCTGGCAATCTTGACTTGATAGTCAACTCTTTCCACTGGGGTTCGTTGACATAATCTGATTTAATCTTCATAACTGATTATATAGTGATTATTCTGTTAACTTGATTATTGGCCGCGCCGTGCCTCGGCACGGCGCAGGGCTATGTCGTAAGCCTCGCGGTAGTAGGCGATGAAGCGGCTCCACAGTGCCTGCTGGGCCAGCCGGTGTGCCCGGGTACGACAGGAGCGTACGGCCGAGGCTGACAGCGAGGCATAACGTGCCATGGTGTCCTCGACGCCGGCCACCACGTCGGCATAGTTGTAGTCGGTACGGTGTACCACCTCTACCCCATCCATGATGGTGCTCAGGGTGCCCCTCACCTTGTTGGCCCACAGGCCAAAGCCGGCCAGGTCGGTGGTGATACACGGCACGCTGAAGGCTACCGACTCTAACGGTGTGTAGCCCCACGGCTCGTAGTACGACGGATATACGCATAGGTCATTGCCCAGTACCACGTCGTAGTAAGGCAGGTCTATTATGCCGTCGCTGCCGGTAAGGTAGCAGGGCACTAATATCAGCTTTACGCGGTCTTCGGGCCGGTTGTGTATGTCCAGATAGTTCATCATGCCGAGTACCCGGTCGTCATTGGCATTGTGCAGCCAGTGGGTAAGCCGTGGGCTGTCGAGCGGTGTGTCAAAGGTGGCCCCGCTCTTCATGGCCTGGAGCCGTTCCTGCAGGTCCTGGCGCGGCCCGGCTACCCATCCGGGTACCTCTATAAAGGCTACCACGTCGCGGTTGAGCCGGCTGTCATGGCGTAGATGGTTCACGGCATCGACAAACACGTCGATACCCTTGTTGCGAAACTCGTACCGGCCACTGGTCGACACGATGAGGGTACTGTCGTCAAGATGGGTACCCATCAGGGCGTTGGCCGTGTCCAGCAGCCGTGCCCTGGCAGCCTTCCGTTTACGTGTATAAGCCGCTCCGGTGGGCACAAAGTCGTCCTCGAACCCATTGGGAAGCACTACGTCGACCGGCTTGTCGAGCAGTTCGCGGCACTCGGTGGCCGTGATGTCGCTCACCGTGGTAAAGCAGTCTACATGGTGAGCCGTCTGCAACTCTATCGAGTGCTTCGACTGCATATTCAGCTCGCAGGCCATCTGGTTGCCATTGTACTCGGGCAGATACTGGTATAGGGGCTTGTTGTTGCCGGCGATGCTCCGACCTATGCTGGTGGCGTGGGTGGTAAACAGGGTGCCTATCGCGCGTACCTTATTATTAATATAGAGCAGTCCTAAGCCGGTCATCCACTCGTTGCCGTGGTAGACTGTCCGGCTGCCGTCCAGCTTGTAGTAGCGGTAGAAGCTCTCTACCACCCTGCCGGCGGCATACGAGAACATCGATGCCTCGTCGTAGTCGCCATAGGCATGCAGGCTGTCTACCTGATACTGCTCCCACAGCCAGGTGTATATCTCGTTCTTACGGGCGAAGAACGGGCTGAAGTCTACCAGTACTGCCACGGGGCGGCCTGGCACTTTCCAGCGGCCCACACGCACGCTGAGCTCTTTCTCCTGAGCTACCCAGTCGGCATATAGCTGGCTGTCTTCTTCAAAATAAGGGTTAGGGGCTTCAAACAGGGGGCCGATAAAGATGAGGTGGTCGCCTAACAGGCGCTGAAGGGTGAGCGCACGCGACGAAAGCACGGTATATATGCCGCCCACCTTGTTACACACTTCCCAACTTGACTCGAATATATAGTCTGGAAACAATTTTTCTTTACTCATAACATGCTACTATCTCATGCAAAGATAACCTAAAAAACGGAGAAAAGGAAATTTAGGCATTATTTTTTTACTAAAAGCCTCATAATCTTGTCCTATCTATATGCCTGGCTAACAGAGAGCAAGAAAAAGACGGTCATTGCCCCAAAGCAGTATAATGCTGAAAGCTAAAAAGTGTGCCCTGTGTACGGGCCTGGCTTTCTAAGGATGATGTGCGACGGTGAGCGCGAGGCAGCTCCGTATTGTCAAGTTTTTTCTGATAATGTATAAATATACATTTCTGCCGTTTTGGCATGGTACGAGGGCTATTCACCCTTCCATAACTTGTCTGTACGCTCACCGAGGAGGTGGCGGTGTCGAAAATGGCCATTTTCAGACCACCCGAAAACGGCCATTTTTTCGCTCGCGATGGTCATTACGATTCTAATGACCATCGCGAGCACCAAAATGACCATCGCGGCAACTCCGCAAATCGTCCTCGGAAGAGCCGAAAATAGAGGCGGAAAAGGCGCGAAATACCGTTATTTTGTAAAAGGTTGTTACTTTTACCGCCCTTGCGATGCCCCAACACACCCCCAACAAGCCCAAAAATCGTCCTGGTTTGATGAAATTTTCTGGAAATTATGCCCCGTAGAACGGGTGTTACGACTGTATATTTATACATTATGGGCTTGTATTTTGCATAAATATACAGTCGCGTGTAAAGGTTTTTTGTTGTTTTTGCCATGGCTATAGCAACGATGGGGGCACGACATTCATGGAAGAGACAAGCCCTGAGGACATGGCAGAAGAGGGCTGGACAGCCTGTCGTCACATGGCGAGTTTCTCGGCATGCCGCGTAGGGCGCGGTGTGCTTATGCGGCTGCCTACATGTGCATGTTCTTGTCTACAAACGACAGGGGCATCAGGTCCATGACGCTCTCCAGGCAGTAGACCACCCGCTGCCCATAGAGCAGAATACGCACGGGCGACTGATAGCGGTCTTCCATTTCCAGGATGACCTGTCGGCAGGCACCACAGGGTGTAACGGGCTCCTGGGTAAACCCATTGGCGTTACAGGCGGCTATGGCCAGGGCGGTTATGGCGTGCTCGGGGTGCATGGCCTGGGCAGCGAAGATGGCGCTGCGCTCGGCACACAGGCCCGAGGGAAAGGCGGCGTTCTCCTGGTTGGCTCCTATCTGAATGGAGCCGTCGGCCAGGCGCAGGGCGGCCCCCACGTGAAAGTGGCTGTAGTTGGCATACGAGTTGGCCGTGGCCTGCTTGGCCTGCTCTACCAGCTGCCTGTCGGTGGCCGACAGCTCGTCCATGCTACAGGCCCTGACGGTGATGTCTATGTGGATTGTTTCCATGCTATCTATGGTTTGAAGTATTCGTAAGCTCCTATATCGGGATGATCGTCGCGGCGCCGGCCCTGCCGGTCGTGCGGAAGCGCAGTAAGCCGATTGGCCCGGCCTATGGCCGAGCTCAGGCTGTCGAGCCCGAAGTCGTATATCAGGTTATGGGTATCCATGCGGGCAAAGTGCTTGCGGCCGCAGTGGGTGGTGTCCTCGGTGTCCTCGTACACCACGCGGGTAAAGTAGACGCTGTCGGCCGTGGTAATCTTGGGGGTGCGTATGATGCAGTCGGCAAAGCGGTATGTGAGCACCTTGTGGGTGGTTATCATCATCTCGTCGTCGGCATAGCCGGTGATAAGCGTGTTCTGGCACAGCATGTTGACCAGCGGGCCGGTCATGGCGAACGCCGCGCCGCGGTTGCCGTCAAAGGGGTAGAACTGGGCGATGGTACACTGGTTGATGCTGACGTCGCCCCCCGTTATGGACACACACTGGCGCAGGGTGTTGGTTATCTGGCTGTTCTCCAGGATGGCCTTGACCTGACAGAGGGACACCCCTATCCCCTTGCAGTTGTGTACGGTCGAGTTGACGAGCGACAGCTTGAGGCGGGTTACGTCGGCCGAGTCGGCCACTATGCCGTCAAACGCCCCGTGCAGGTCGGTGTACACCATCTCGTTGTCGTATGAGGACTCGGCGAAATGTATGCCGTGCCACTGGCCGGACACGCGGTCGTAAGGCAGATAGTCGAACATGTGGTCTATGCGGTCGCCCCGCAGCGTAACAGGCTTGTCGGCCGTGCCGAGGCTCTTCAGGCATCCGCCTACCTCCATGCCGGCCGACCCGTGGAAGTAGAGTGTGGTGCCGGGGGCCAAGGTAAGCGTGGCACCGGGGGCCACCTGGATATTGTCCTGTATAACGATGGGCTCCGGGCCTGCCAGGGTGGTATCGCGGGCTACCTGCAGGGAGCGCACCAGGGTGGCGTTCCAAGCAAAGGATTGCAGGTTGACCTTCTGAACCTGTCCGCTCTCTAAGGTGAATACCAGGTTGTCCTCTACCAGCGTGGGCTCGGCGGTGTTCTGCCTGGCGGGCGTAACCTCGACAAACACCCGCAGGCTGTCGCCCTTGCGCAGTTCTATATCGTTCGTCTGATAGCCGCTCTCGGGCCCTAAGTAAGAGCCCTGTACATTGACACGGAAACCGCTCTGGTTGCCCCGTTCCAGCCGTATGGACGTACAGCGCAGTCCACTGCCGTTGCGGTTATAGGCCCAGAAAGTGCGCATGGCCGAGGGGGTGTTGCTGAACACGGTATCGACCTTGACCGTATCGGCCGAAAATGTGAGCATGGCCGAGGGCGACAGCGTGAAGTCGTCGTCGTCGCACGCTGTAAGTAATATGCTTGCCAGGGCTACCGCCCAGATGTATAGTAACGCTTTCATTTAGGTAAATAACGAGTTTGGGGCGCAAATATTGTTGAAATCTACCGATTTATTCGCATTTTATGGACATTTTTTCAGCTTCGATGCCCCCGAGTCCACTATGGGGGCCACGTTTCCCCATGGCCAGCCCCTTACTCTCCATTCGCATAGGCCCCCTCTATAGGCCGTGAAGCCATGGTACAGGGCGCTGCCAGGGCTACCTCACCCCGTATGTCTGGAAAAAAGTCGGTGTAAAGCAATTATTTTGAGCCGTTCAGAATGGTTTGTTAAATAAAAAAAGTACCTTTGCAATTCGAGAATGTCAATCAGAAAGCCTGCCCCCATACTGCCGGCAGCGGTATGGGCTGTCAGAGATAAAAAACAAGCGATATGTTGCGCCAATGGATAATAACCCTGTTAGTAGCGGTGTCGCCCGGCACCGCCCAGGGACAGACACCCGAGTACAAGCGGGCCACCTCGACAGATGATTTTGCCGACGGGGCCGAGTGCGTCATTACCTATAAGAAGTCGGGCGGGCTGTGCAACTTGGAGATGGCCCGCGATGCGCGGGGCGGCGAGGCCAACATCTACAAGCTGACCCACTCTAAGATAAACGCCGACATCGAGGAGCTGGCCTCCAGGACCACTACGCTACAGCTAAAGCGGGTGGCCGGCCACTTCTACCTATTTGCCCCGACAGAGGGGCTATACGTATCGGTAGTGACCCGCTCGGTTACGACGAACACAGCCCTGTACGACCTGTTCTACCTCACCCAGACGCCCATAGACTCGGTATATATGGAGAAAAACGGCAGCAACTACGAGGTAAGGCTTGGCCCCAAGTACTTTCGGCACCATCAGACCGTATCGGAGTACAGGCTGACGGGCAAGACATCGACCAACACATCGCCTATACTGCTCTACGTGGTGGGCGAGAAGAAGCCTGACCCCGTACTGACACTCGATGCCGGCACCGACTTGGCTACGGTAAACTTTGAGGGTACGGTACACTTTAACAGAACCTTTGCCAACGGGCTGTACAATACTCTGATACTGCCCTTTGCCATCGCCGACCCATGGCAAGTGTTTGGCAGCGGCGTGGTTATCTATCAGCCTAATAAGGCCAGCCAGGATAGGCTCATGCTGCGCAGGCTGAAAAGTGGCGAGCGGCTACAGGCCAACACGCCCTATCTGCTGACGGGAACCTTTGGTGAGCCTCCCTATATTATCAATAAGGTAAAGGTAAACTATAATGCCAGCACGGCCACACCCCAAACCACGGTGGGAGCGCTGACCATACAGGGTGTCTATCAGAAACGGGCCATGGGCGGCACAGGCCACTATGTGATGTATCGCGACCACTTCAGCCGCTGTACGGCCACGCCCTCGCTCGCCATAGAGCCTTACAAGTGGTACATAACTGACCCCGGCACGCCCGCCAAGGGGATACGCTGGGGGCGCATCATACGCCTGAATAAATAAGGGGCCACCCTACTGCTCAAACGAGAGGTGGGCCAGACGGCTGCGAAGGGCCTCGGCCAGCTCGCGGCGTATGGATAGGGTGACAGAGCAGGTGTTGTCAAAACTCTGAGCCACTATACGCGGCTGCATCTCCTTGATGACACGCATCACCGCGTTCATCATGGGATAGGCAAAGGTATAGGTAATGGTTTCTTCGACCAGGCGGGTCTCCACGGTGGTATGGGCCAGGGCATCGGCTGCTGCAGAGCGGTAGGCCACTATCAGTCCGCCGGTACCTAAGTTGACGCCACCGTAATAGCGTACCACCACGACCAGTACGTTGGTAAGTTCGGCCGAGTGGATCTGCCCCAGGATAGGTTTGCCAGCCGTTGATGAAGGCTCGCCGTCGTCATTGGCCCTGAACTCGGCCCCCGTAGGGCCCAGTACATAGGCATAGCACACGTGGCGCGCATCGTAATACTTCTTGCGGTAGGTGGCCAGCAGGGCTTTTACCTCCTCTGCCGTCTCTACATGATGTGCGAAGGCGAGGAACTTACTCCGCTTTTCAGAGTAGAAGCCCTCGCCTACCTGTTCTGTTATCGTCTTATATTCGTCAGTCATCCAATTTGTGAATTACAAGCCCACTCCGGAGCTTGGGTTCAAACCATGTGGCCTTGGGCGGCATTATCTCACCGCTGTCGGCTATGTCCATAATCTGTTTCATCGTTACGGGATAGAGGGCCAGGGCCATACGCATCTCGCCAGAGTCTACCCGGCGCTTCAGTTCGGCCAGCCCACGTAGGCCGCCCACGAAGTCTATACGCTTGTCGCTCCGCAGGTCCTTGATGCCCAGCAGCTCGTCTAAGATAAGGCGCGACGAGATGTCTACATCGAGCACGCCGATGGGGTCGGTGTCGTCGTAGGTTCCCTCTTTGGCCTTCAGGCTGTACCAGTTGCCGTCCAGGTAGAGCGAAAACTCGTGCAACTGCTTGGGGGCATAAGCCTCGGCACCCTTCTTCTCGACGAAGAAGTTCTTGGCAAGCGCCTTCAGAAACTCCTCGGAAGTCATGCCGTTCAGATCCTTGACCACGCGGTTGTAGTCCAGTATGGTGAGCTGCGAAGCCTGGAAACATACGGCCATAAAGTAGTTGTACTCTTCCTTGCCCGTATGCCCAGGATGCGCACTGGCTTTCTCGGCGCCCACCAGGGCGGCTGCGGCCGACCGGTGATGGCCGTCGGCTATGTACAGACTGGGCATCTTGGCAAACTCGGTGGTGATGGCTTCTATATCGGTGGCATCGCTTATCACCCAGAGCTGATGGCGGAACCCATCGACGGGCGCCACGAAATCGTACTCAGGCTTGGTAGACGCATAGCGCATGATGAGTTTGTTCAGGACCTCATTGTCGGGATAGGCGAAGAAAACGGGCTCCATATTGGCATCACATACGCGCACATGTTTCATCCGGTCTTCTTCCTTGTCCCTTCGCGTAAGTTCATGTTTCTTGATTACACCGTTCATGTAGTCGGCCACATAAGCCCCCACCACAATGCCATACTGGGTCTTGCCCTGCATGGTCTGGGCGTATATGTAATAATGTTCAGCGGTGTCCTGTACCAGCCAGCCGTTTTTCTGGAATTTCTCAAACTGCTGCTTGGCACTCTCATATACCCGTGGGTCGTACTCAGAGGTGTCCGGCTCAAAGTTAATCTCGGGTTTGATGATGTGATACAGGCTCTTCTCGTTGGTGCCAGCCTCGGTACGGGCCTCCTCGGAGTCTAATACGTCGTACGGGCGTGCTTCTACTTCCTCGACCAATTCCCTGGGAGGACGCAAGCCCTTAAAAGGTTTAACGATTGCCATAGTTTAAGGTTTTAATTAATATTTCCCCTCCTGCAGAGAGGAGGGGAAATGGGTTAGTTTTACTTGTTTACTTGGAATTTGGCCGCGCCAGACTCGAAGAAAGAGTTAATCTGACTGGCAGCAGCTATACCGGCATTGATATTGGCCTCGGCTGTCTGAGCCCCCATCTTCTTGGGTGTCGAGAAGTAACGCCCTTCGAACTTGGCAAAGTCTGCGTCGGCATCAGGCTTAATGTCGGTTACGAATTTCAAGTCTTCGCGCTCGGTCATCAGTTTGAGCAGTTCAGGCTCGTTGACTACCTCCTTGCGGGCAGTGTTAACCAGAATGCCATGCTTGGGCAGCTGGTTGACCATGCGGTAGTCTATGCTGTTGACCGTTTGCGGGGTGGCAGGGATGTGCAGCGATACGATGTCATTGGTCTGGAACAGCTCGTCCTGAGACTTGCAGGCATGTACGCCGGCTGCCTCGATGGCCTCGGCTGGGCAGAAAGCATCGTAGGCCGATACTTCCATACCAAAGCCCTTGGCTATGCGGGCCACGTTGCGCCCCACGTTACCGAAAGCGAGGATGCCCAAGCGCTTTCCCTTTAACTCTGAGCCGCTCTTGCCGTTATAGAAATTGCGGACGGTGTACACTAACAGGCCGAAAACCAGTTCGGCCACCGCGTTAGAGTTCTGTCCGGGCGTATTCTCGACCACTATGCCCTTAGCCTTGGCATAGGCGCAGTCTATGTTGTCATATCCGGCACCGGCACGTACTACTATCTTTAGGTTCTTGGCTGCGTCAAGTACCTCGGGGGTAATCTTGTCTGAGCGTACTATCAGGGCATCGGCATCGGCCACAGCCGCTAACAGCTGGCTCTTCTCGGTATATTTTTCTAAGAACGCCACCTGGTTTCCGGCAGCTTCCAACTCGTTCTTGATACCAGTTACCGCGGGGGCGGCAAATGGCTTTTCTGTAGCAACTAATACTTTCATGTGCGTGGCTGTTTTAGTGTTGGTTCTCAAAATCCTTCATGGCTTTAACCAGGGCCTGTACACCCTCTATGGTCTGTGCGTTGTAGCACGAGGCGCGGAATCCGCCTACAGAGCGGTGTCCCTTGATGCCTACCATGCCTCGCTCGGTAGCAAAGTCCAGGAAGGGTTTCTCCAAGTCCTTATACTCGTCGTTCATGACGAAGCAGATGTTCATAACGGAGCGATCCTCTTCCTTCACGGTACCCTTGAACAGCTTGTTGCGGTCTATCTCTGCGTACAGCATATCTGCGCGCTCTACAGCCCTGCGGTTCATTTCGGCTACGCCACCCTGGGCCTTCACCCAGCGCATGGTTTCCATCAGGGAGTAGATGGGTACTACTGGCGGAGTGTTGAACATAGACCCCTTGTCTACATGGGTACGGTAGTCTATCATTGTGGGCAACTCGCGGGGAGCCTTGCCCAACATGTCGTCCTTGACGATGATGACCGTGACACCAGCCATGGCCATATTCTTCTGTGCGCCAGCGTAGATGGCTGTGTATTTAGACACATCGACGGGCCGGCTCATTATGTCTGAACTCATGTCGGCTATCAAGGGAACCTGTACATCAAAATCCTTGCGATACTCAGTTCCATAGATGGTGTTGTTGGTGGTAATGTGCAGATAGTCGGCATCAGCAGGTACCTCGAAATCCTTAGGATAGAACGTATAGTTAGCATCGGCCGACGAGGCTACCTCTACGACCTCACCAAAGTGCTTAGCCTCTTTCTCGGCCTTCTTGGCCCATGTTCCTGTATTCAGATAAGCAGCCTTCTTAATTAGGAAGTTGGCTGGAATTTGCATAAACTGTAACGAGGCACCACCACCAAGGAAGATGACCGAATAGCCAGACGGAATATCGAGCAGCTCTTTAATCAGCGCTACGCTCTCGTCAACTACGGGCTGGAAGTCTTTGGCTCGGTGACTAATTTCCATTAGTGACAGACCGCTACCGTTGAAATCCAGAATCTGCTTTGCGGTGTTCTCGATAACCTCTCTGGGAAGCATCGATGGGCCAGCGTTAAAATTGTACTTCTTCATACTAAGCAATTTTTTTAAGTTTACGGTTAAGTATTTTATGATTTGCGAAAATACGCGAATTATTCGTCATAGGCAAATAAAATACGAACTATTTTCTACTAAGTGTTGTTTTTTTCCATATAGTTGTTATCTCACTTGCTCAACCCGGGTCTTTATGCCTTTTATCTTTTCACCGTTAATCTGGCGGAGCACCGTCTGAAGACGGTTGGCAGGCACGGCGACGTAAGCGTAATAGTCCTTGATGTCGATGCGGCCTATCTCGCTGTTGCGCAGTCCACCTTTCTTGCAGAGCAAGCCCACGATGTCACCCTTGGAGATTTTGTCTTTCTTGCCCTTGCCCACATAGATGGTGCCCATTACGGGCTGGGGAATGGGCAATGGGTCGCAGGTAAGAGGATAGACGTGTACTTCGGTATCTACATAGTCGGGAATCTGCTCATCGGGACCCAGGACGAAATAGCTGTCACCCTGGGCATCCCAGCGGGCTGTACGGCCTACGCGGTGGATGTAGCCATCCTCGTTTTCGGGCAGATGGTAATGTATGATGTGCTGAATGTCGGGGATGTCAAGGCCACGCGAGGCGAGGTCGGTACTCACCAAGATGTTGGCCGAACCGTTAGAGAAACGGTAGAGGGCAGCTTCGCGCTGGCGCTGGTCGAGCCCACCATGGAAGGTGCTAACCGTGAAGCCGCGCTGGCCGAGGAACCCGGCTGTACGCTCTACACCGTCGCGGTAATTGAGAAAGACGATGGCGCTACCCTGCCCCAACTGGCAGAGCAGACGGGCCAAGGTTTCCAGCTTGTCCTTTTCAGGGCTCCTCACCTCGTAGATGTTTACACGGGTAGGCACCTGCTCATCGTGGGGGATGAAGTTGAGCACGGCAAACTGATTACGCAGTATATCCTGGCTCTGCATCTCCTCGGCGGGTGTGGCAGACAGGAGTATCTGACGTGCGCAGCGCGGCAGACGACTTATCAGACGTTCCATCTCATCGTGGAAGCCCATTTCGAGGCACTTGTCAAACTCATCGAGGACTATCCAGCGCACCTGGTCGGTATGTAGGTTGTGCTTGTCAAGGTGATCGTTCAGACGGCCGGGGGTCGCAAAGACTATCTGAGGCTTGACCTGACGTAGCTGACGGTGCTCGTCCATCGTGGGACGACCTCCATAACAGGCATAGCCCCGCAGGCCGGAACCGAAGCCCTGCAATACCTGAACCGACTGCAGGGCGAGTTCGCGCCCTGGGACAATGACCACAGCCTGCAGTTCATCGGAGTCGGCATCGAGCATCTGGGTGAGCGGCAAGAGATAAGCCAGTGTCTTGCCCGAACCCGTGGGCGACAGTACCATAAGGTCCTTGGATGTATGGGTGATGGCGTCTATGGTAGCCTCCTGCATGGGATTGAGCTGAGTAACCCCTATCTTGGTAAGTATTTCTGCGGTAGTCTTCATCGTAACAATTTATCTATTTCGTCAAACTCTTTGCCCTTGTTCAGGTTCAAGTATATCGTGTAGAGAGGCAGGCCCCACACCTGTTTTTGCTCGGGGGCCTTCTTACGATAGGTCTCCAGATAAGGCATGGCTTCCTGGTAGAGCCGTACTATCTCTTTGCGCTGGCTGGCCGACTGTCTGAGCGACTTGTCCATCTCGACGGCCTGGTTAAAGTAGGCCAGTCCCATGTTGAGATATATCCCCGGCAGACTGTCCTTGCGCTCTATCATCGCCCGGCATATCGTCCGGCATGCATCGTACTGCCTCATGCTCAGCAGAACCGAACTCTTAGAGAAGTTGTAGATGCTGTTGGTACTGTCGTTGCGGAGGGCCTTGTCACAGAGAGCGAGCGCCTCTTTCAGGGCGTTTTGCTGGGTGTAGTATTCTATCAGTCGGGGAAAGAAGAAGGGGAACCGCGGATACTTGGCAAATCCTTCCTCCAATGTCTGCTGATACCGCTTCATATCGTTCTCTTGCTTATAGGTCTCGGCCAAGTACTGCAACATAAAGTGGTAATGGGCCGTATCTTTCAGGGCGAGGTACGTGTGGTGCAGGGTAGCCTTGGCATCCTTGAGCTTATATCCGCAGTACACGGCCCAGTAAGCAGCCGTAGGCATATTGGGATCGTTGTCGTTATAGTTATAGTCTGAGAAGAGGGGCTGGCGGCCGCAGTCGATATACATGTCAAAGTAGCCATAAGCCTCTTGGTACTTGTTGTGGCGCACGAAGTAGATGCCACCGTTATAGAGGTTGCGGCGGTACACATTGAGCAGGGCGGCATGCTTCTTACGGTAGTTGAGCCTGACCTTGCCCTTCTCGTCGGGCTGGGCGTCAATAGAGTCAAGCCCCTCGAGTGTCTGAAACATCTTCTTGGCCGAAGCAAAGAGGCTGGCAGTATCGTACTGTTGCTTGAGATAAAGTTTCTCGTTGCCCTGTTCGTACTGCTTCTTCTGGGCCTCAAAGAGCGTAAGCCATATCTTGTCATTCCGACGGTTGGCCGAGTCTTTCAGCAGGTTGGACATAAGTTGCTCGGCCTTGGCCAGGTCGTTGCCCTTCTTGACAAACTCCCGGGCCTGGGCGATGTCTTTCTTCTGGGCATAAGCCGACAGGCTTAGGCACAATATGATTATTATGTATGTTATCCTTCTCATCTTTGCTGTTACATTTTTATCAGTTGTTTTACCTCTTTGGCCCGCGGATCGCCCAGTGCATAGTACACCTGGTACAGAGGAGGTGCCCAGTCTACCGTATGGCGCTGCGGGTCCAGCAGCCGTGCTTTTTCCAGATAAGGTTGGCCGTCGGCCAGTAGCTGGCGTATGGTCGCCGTCTGCTCCGGAGTGGCCTTGTTGCCAGCCGCCTCTATACTGTCACGGGTCTGGATGGCTTTGGAGGTATAGCAGATACCTATATTATATAAGGCGGGCAGAAACAGGCTGTCCAGGGTTACTGCGTGCTGATAGGCATTTATGGCCGCATCCCAGCGGTGGGCTTGCATCTCGGTCTCGCCCTTCAGTGCCCATAGCAGTTTGTCCTTGCGATGTCTGCCCAGTTCGTTATCGACAAAGGAAGCCAGTTCGGTGTGCATGCCACGCTCTGAATAGAACTCAATGATAAGTCCGCGGTAATGTGTGTTGCCTCGGTCTTTCTCATAGAGGGCCTGCAGCGTGCGGATGTAGGTCTTGGCATCATCCTCGCTGGCTATGCGGGTCTTCATGCAGTATATTTTCAGTTGGGCAGCTTCGCGTGCGTGGTCATTGTCCTTTAGGGCCACGTCAGCGTAACGCTCTGCCAGGGCATAGTCCTTCATGCCATAAGCAATACGGCCCGCATAGAGTGAGGCAAGGCCCGTTTCCTGTTGCTGTTTATGGAATAAAGGATGGTGCTGGGTACTGAGGTATAGCTGCAGGAGTGCCAGGGCACGCTGATTGTCTTTCTGATAAAAATAGAGGCCGCCATCTATCAGCTGGCGTCTGATACGGCCTACGGTCTGGGCGTTGGCCCGGTGATACTGGGGGCGAACCTTGCCCTTGGCATTGGGCAGATGGTCCAGACTGTCGCACCTGACGGCTGCCGTTACGATGTCGGCAACCAGATTGTAGTAGAAGGTGCTGTCGTGGCACACGGGCAACTTGGCAATGAGCAGCTGGAGCTGCATGTTGCTCTGCGCGGCCGGTGTCTGAGGGCTATCGGCAGGCGCAGCCGTCCCACTGCCCATAGCGGCAGCAAGCAGGAAAACCGTAAAGACTACTCTAACCTTCCACATGATGATTATAAAAAGTAAGAAAGGGGGGCACCCCTGCAAAGGGTACCCCTCCCTATGCTGTTAGCTTATAAGTTACTTAACCAGGGCTTCCATCTCCTTGGTACGCGAGTCGTTGGCACCGTAGAGAGTGTAGTAGCACTGATAGAGAGGATAGGCCCAGTTGGCACGCTGACGGTCGGGATCCAGGTCACGGGCAGTCTCCAGATAGCCCACGCTCTCGGTCATCATGGCCTTCTGATCGGCGGCCTTCTGGCAGGCAGCGGCCTTGGCGTTGATACAGAATGCCAGATAGGTATATACCAGAGCATCGTCCTTAGGCTTGATGGCGATGGCCTTCTTGAAGTTCTCGATAGCCTCGTCATACTTCGCGGGATCAGTAGTGGCACTGTTCATGGCATTCTGGGCTTTGAGGGCCAGGGCGGCATAGTTATTGGGGTCGGCAGCCAGCCGGTCAGCTATAAGCTTGGCTGACTCGGCCGTCTTGCCTACTGCCTGGTACACGGCAGCCAGCTGACTGAATACCATGTCGTTCTTGGGATCCTTGTCGTAGAGGCCCTGGAGCGTATTGGCAAACTGGATAGAGTCGCTCTTGGTCTTCAGGCTCTGCGAGGCCAGGTATATCTTCAGATCCAGGGCCTGCTTGTACGAAGCGGTGTCGGTCAGTGCCACGTCAACATACTTGTTGGCTTTGTCCATGTCCTTGTTCTGGAAAGCGTACACGGCGGCTACGCGGGCCACCTCGCCTAAGTACTGGTCGGGGGCCTTGGCGGCTGCTATCTCCTTGAACAGGTTGGCCTTGGCGCTCTCTACATACAGGGCGAAGTTGTTAAAGGCCTCCTGCTTGTTGCCCTCGCCGTAGTTCTGGCCGGCATTGATAAGCTCGGTACGCAGAAGATAGAGCTTATTCTGGTTAGCCTGATGGAACTTGGGCTTAACTTTGCCCTTTACATCGGGCATATTGTCGTACTTGTCACACTCGATGGCGTCGGCGATGGCGTTGTAGATACCCTTGTAGTAGCTTAGGGTGTCATAGGGCTGTACCTTGCCTGTCTTGAGCTGAGCCACGAGCTGGTTGGCCTGCATGGTGGCCTGCTCGCGTGCCACCGTCTTCATGGCCAGGTCTACCAGATAGTTGTAAGCCTTGGCCTTTTCGGCTGGGGTAGCCAGTGAGTTTACGCTTGACTTGACCAGACTGGCAGCCTCGCTGTAAGTCTTAGCCTTCAAGATGGCTTTCAGCGCGTCGCTGTCGCCCGCAAATACTGCTGATGTGCTTAGCATCATCAGCGCAGCAATCATTAACTTTTTCATATTCAATAACTGTTATGAGGTTTTGATGTTTACATTAATTTAATTCCTCTGGCGTATTCGTGGTGTCGCCCTGTCCGGTGCCGGCAGCGTCAGAAGCGTCCATTTCATCGTCGGCTGGGTTCAGGGCTGTGTTGTCCTGCGCGATTTCATCGCTCTTCTGTGCCCAGGCGGCACGGCTCTCTTCCTCGACGGTCGACTCCAGTTCGGAACTCATCACCTTGCATACACTGGCGATGACATCGTTCTTTTTGGTCAGGTTGATGAGGCGTACACCCTGTGTGGCACGGCCCATGACACGCACGTCGGCTACGGCGAGCCTTATGACGATACCGCTCTTGTTGATAATCATCAGGTCGTTGTCGTCGGTAACGTTCTTGATGGCCACCAGGCGGCCCGTCTTGTCCGTGATAGAGAGGGTCTTGACACCCTTGCCGCCACGGTTGGTAACACGATAGTCGGCCACCTGCGAACGCTTACCGTAGCCATTCTCGCTGACTACCATAACCGACTCGCGGTCGGCATCGTTGACCACTATCATACCCACTACGGCGTCGTCGTCGCCATCGAGGCGCATGCCGCGTACTCCGGTAGCAGTACGGCCCATGGCACGGATGGCACGCTCGTCAAAGCGCACGGCCCGGCCGTTACGGTTGGCCATAATCAGCTCGTTGTTACCATTGGTAAGACGTACGTCTACCACCTCATCGCCCTCGGCTATGTTGATGGCTATCACACCATTGGCACGCGGACGGCTGTAAGCCTCCAGGCTGGTCTTCTTGACCGTTCCCTGGCTGGTGGCAAATACTACGTAGTGGCTGTTCACGAACTCCTCGTCCTCCAGTCCGCGTCCACGTAGGCGCAGGAAGGCGTTAACAGCGTCGTCGGGCTCTATATTGAGCAGGTTCTGGATGGCGCGCCCCTTGGAGGTCTTGTCGCCCTCGGGTATCTCATAGCATTTGAGCCAGTAGCAACGGCCCTTCTTGGTGAAGAACAGCATGGTCTGGTGCATGGTAGCCGGGTAGATGTACTCGGTAAAGTCCTTGTCGCGGGTGTGTGCTCCCTTGGCCCCCACACCACCGCGTGCCTGCTCGCGGAAGTCGCTGAGCGGTGTGCGCTTGATATAGCCCAGGTGGCTCACGGTGATGACCACGGGGTCGTTGGGATAGAAATCCTCGGCGTTGAACTCGTGCTCGGCCGGGATGATTTCCGTGCGGCGTGCATCGCCATATTTCTCCTTGACCTCGATCAGCTCGTCCTTCATGACCTTCTTGCAGAGCTCGGGGTCGCTCAGTATGCTGTTCAAGTAGGCTATCTGGCGCTCCAACTCCTCGTACTCGGCATGCAACTGGTCTACGCGCAGGCCGGTGAGTTGCGACAGGCGCATGTCTACGATGGCCTTGGACTGGAGGCTGTCCAGTTCGAACCGCTTTTCCAGGTTCAGCTGGGCGTCGGCCGGTGTACGGCTCTCGCGGATGATGTGTACCACCTCGTCGATGTTGTCGCACGCTATGATGAGTCCCTCTAAGATATGGGCGCGTTCCTGTGCCTTGCGCAGCTCGTACTTGGTACGGCGTATGGTTACGTCGTGGCGGTGCTCTACGAAGTAATGGACACACTCCTTGAGGGTGAGCAGACGTGGGCGACCATTGACAAGGGCGATGCAGTTGACTGAGAATGAGCTCTGAAGAGCCGTCATCTTAAACAACTTGTTCAGTATGACGTTGGCGTTGGCATCGCGCTTCACATCGACCACGATACGCATGCCCTGGCGGCCAGTCTCGTCGTTCACGTTAGATATGCCGTCTATCTTGCCCTCCTTTACCAGGTCGGCGATGTACTCTATAAGCTGCTGCTTATTGACCCCGTACGGTATCTCGGTCACGATAATCTTGTCGTGGCTGTCGCCGCTCTCTATCTCGGCCTTGGCACGCATCACGATACGTCCGCGTCCTGTCTCGTAGGCCTGCCTTACGCCTTCGAGACCATATATATAGGCCCCTGTGGGGAAATCGGGTGCCGGGATATACTGCATCAGGCCATCGGTATCTATATCCGGGTTGTCGATATAGGCGCAGCATCCATCTATCACCTCGCCCAGGTTATGGGTGGGAATATTGGTGGCCATACCCACGGCGATACCGTTGCCGCCGTTGACCAGCAGATTAGGTATCTTGGTAGGCATCACCGTAGGCTCTACGAGCGTGTCGTCGAAGTTGTTGGTCATGTCTACCGTTTCCTTATCCAGGTCGTCCATGACGTGCTCGCCCATCTTGGCAAGACGGCACTCGGTATAACGCATAGCTGCAGGTGAGTCGCCGTCGACGCTGCCGAAGTTACCCTGTCCGTCAATGAGCTTGTAGCGCATGTTCCAGTCCTGGCCCATACGCACCAGGGCACCGTAGACCGAGCTGTCGCCGTGGGGGTGGTACTTACCGAGCACCTCGCCTACCACGCGGGCACACTTCTTGTAGGGTTTGTCGCTGGTGTTGCCAATGCCCAGCATACCATACAGTATGCGGCGGTGAACCGGCTTAAAGCCATCGCGGACATCGGGAAGGGCACGGGCCACGATAACCGACATGGAGTAGTCGATATACGAGGACTTCATCTCCTCCTCAATGTTAATCTTAATGATCCTGTCCTGATCAATAGTCTGATTTTCGTCCATTATATATGTTTACTATATTGTTGTTTCTACTGTGCTGGCAGAAGCCAAAATCGCGTTTGAGGCCATTTTCGTGCGTTCTGAGCGCTTTCGGGCCAATACGATTGGTCAAAAGTACAAAAAAAATACGACCCCGAGAAACTTTTCTAACTAAAAATAGCGCTTATTAGGGTTTTATCACATTATTGCAGGGCCATGGGCGCAGTCTCTGTTCCTGCTGCGATGGCTTTGGGCGTTTGGGACATTATTATGGTATGGCGGCTCATCACTATAATCCATGCAGGGATAAAGGGGGCTTCTTGGGGTGGCCACGGAGAGCTATCCTATAGAAACGGAAAAATCGGTTGTCGTCCCGACAACCGATTCTCAAAAACAAACTACTTAAAAACTAATCTACTAAAACAAATCAAAAAATACCTTTGCCATATCCCATGGCTCCAATATCGGTTGCAAAGTTAGCTATATTTCCATTTGCGACAAAGAATTTTGCGTAAAAAAAGATAAATAATTAAGAATTTGCATAAAAAACAGTGCAAGCCGAGCGCCATGAGCTTGCTCGGATGGCCGAGGCGCCGCCTGTTTTCTGCAAAAACAGTGCAAGCCGAGTGCCATGGGCTTGCTCAGATGGCCGAGGCGCCGCCTGTTTTCTATATAAAGAGGTGGGCTGAGGGTCATGGGCTTACCAGAATGACTGAGTATCCGTCCACTTGACAGCACGGTAGCGGGACTGGTGGGTCTATGGTTCCCGGAGGGGCATTGGCAGCTTTCTGCAAGTCTCGCTTAGGGTGGTTACTGGTATAGGCCATAATAGCCATAGAGCCGAAACCGCTGCCACGGGCCGTATGGCCTATCACCATGATATACCTCGGTCGAATACAGGCATGGTAAGAATAAAAAAAGAGAGGGCAACCCCAAGGTTACCCTCCCCTATCTGAAAATTGGAAATCGGTCGCTATACGATTACATCATGCCGGGCTGAGCAGGCATGGCCGGAGCTTTCTCCTCGGGCTTGTCTACGATGAGACACTCGGTGGTCAGGAACATGCCGGCGATAGAGGCGGCATTTTCCAGAGCTACGCGGGCCACCTTGGCAGGGTCTATCACACCAGCTGCGCGCAGATCCTCATAGACATCCTTGCGGGCATTGTAACCATAGTCGCCCTTGCCCTCGCGAACCTTGTTAACTACTACAGCGCCCTCGCCACCGGCGTTGGCCACAATCTGGCGAAGCGGCTCCTCGATGGCACGGCAAACGATGTTGATACCCGTCTGCTCATCGGCATTGTCGCCCTTGAGATCCTTCAGAGCCTCCTGGGCGCGGATGTAAGTGGTACCGCCACCTACTACGACACCTTCCTCAATGGCAGCACGTGTTGCGCACAGGGCATCGTCTACGCGGTCCTTCTTCTCCTTCATCTCTACCTCTGAGTTGGCACCTACATAGAGTACTGCTACGCCACCGGCCAACTTGGCCAGACGCTCCTGCAGCTTCTCCTTGTCGTACGTGCTCTTGGTATTGGCTATCTCGTTCTTAATCTGAGCCACGCGGTCCTTGATGTTCTCCTTCTGGCCATGGCCGTTCACGATGGTCGTGTTGTCCTTGGTCACGTTAACCTTGTCGGCCGAACCTAACATGTCAAGAGTGGCCTGCTCCAGCTTCAGACCCTTGTCCTCGCTGATAACGACACCACCGGTAAGTACGGCGATATCCTCGAGCATAGCCTTGCGACGGTCGCCAAAGCCAGGAGCCTTGACAGCGCATATCTTCAGGCCGCCACGCAGACGGTTAACTACCAGTGTGGTAAGAGCCTCAGAGTCTACGTCCTCGGCTATAACCAGCAATGGGCGGCCGCTCTCTGCTGCGGGCTGCAGGATGGGCAGGAAGTCTTTCAGGTTAGAAATCTTCTTGTCGTAGATGAGGATGTATGGGTTCTCCATGACACACTCCATCTTGTCAGCATCGGTCATAAAGTAAGGTGAGAGGTATCCGCGGTCGAACTGCATACCCTCTACCACGCCGATATTGGTATCGCGGCTCTTGCTCTCCTCGATGGTGATTACGCCGTCCTTGCTTACCTGGCGCATAGCGTCGGCCAGCAGCTTACCGATTTCGGGGTCATTGTTGGCAGATACTGTGGCTACCTGCTCTATCTTGTCGTAGTTGTCGCCCACAACCTCGGCTGTTGCCTTGATATGCTCTACCACCTGGGCTACGGCCTTGTCGATACCGCGCTTCAGATCCATGGGGTTGGCACCGGCTGTTACGTTCTTCAAGCCCTCGTTTACGATAGCCTGGGTAAGGATGGTAGCTGTAGTGGTACCGTCGCCAGCATCGTCGCCAGTCTTAGAGGCTACGCTCTTAACCAGCTGGGCACCCGTGTTCTGGAACTTGTCCTCCAGCTCTACCTCCTTGGCCACGGTAACACCGTCCTTGGTAATCTGTGGGGCACCAAATTTCTTCTCGATAACCACGTTACGTCCCTTGGGACCCAGGGTTACCTTAACGGCGTTAGCCAACTGGTCTACGCCCTGCTTGAGCAGGTCGCGGGCATCTGTATTGAATTTAATATCTTTAGCCATGATTTTATTCCTTTCCTATATTAAGTTAATTATTGTCTTTTATTCCTCGGCGATAGCCAATACGTCACTCTGGCGCATCATCAGATACTTCTCGCCACCATTCTCAATCTCAGTACCGGCATATTTGCCATAGAGCACGATGTCGCCCTCCTTGAGTACCATCTCTTCGTCCTTGGTACCCTGTCCTACGGCGATGACCTTACCACGCTGTGGTTTTTCCTTGGCTGTATCAGGGATAATAATTCCACCTACTTTTTCTTCAGCTGGTGCAGGGAGAACCAGCACTCTGTCTGCTAATGGTTTAAGTTTCATAATCGTATCTTTTAAGTTCGTTATTTCGTTACCCTCCATTATGCGAAAAGCGTGCCAATGCGGTTTCTGCGTCAAAAGTGTCATGCCAGGCTGACACTGCGCGTGTCATTTCTGTCAGTCGTGTCACACTGGCGGCCCTACGTGTGTCTGCCATCTGTCACAGGGCTGTCAGTAGTATGCGGCCCATGACGCCCCCACCGGCAACGGCCGCTCTCACTCGCGCGCGCGTATATATATTAAGGTGTAGGGCAGGCAGGGCGCCCCGCGTCTGGTGCCGGCAAGGTTCTGACAACGCCCATAGCCGTCACCATGTGGGCTACGGGCGATGAGGAAGCTGGCCTTCTGCCTTCTGACGACGGAGTTCATGTCCGCTAATGCCGACGGGCAATTCGCCGACCTGTATCGTAAAGATTTTTCTGATATTGCATAAATATACATTTTGGGGTGTTTCGACATCGGGCGAGGGCTGTCGGCTTTCCATAAGTTGTCTGTACGCTCGCCGAGGAGGTGGCGGTGTCGAAAATGGCCATTTTCAGACCACCCGAAAACCGTCATTTTTTTGCCCGCGATGGTCATTAGAATCGTAATGACCATCGCGGGCAAAAAAATGACCATCTTGGCGACCCTGAAAACCGACCTCGCCAGAGCTGAAAATAGCGGCGAAAAAGGCGCGTAATGTCCCTATTTTGTAAAAGGTTGTTACTTTTACGCCCCTCGCGATGCTCCGAAACACCCCCGATGGCCCCGAAAATCGTTCTGGTTTGTTAAAATTTTCCGAGAATTACGCCCCGAAAAGTGGTCGTTACGGCTGTATATTTATACATTATCGCCGCTGGCTTTGCATAAATATACAGTTGCGTGTAAAGGTTTTTCGCAGTTCGAGCCGTGGTTATAACCACGATGTAGTCTATGGCGTTTATGGAAGCGACATAAGTCCCGGGTGGCACGGTCGGCGAGCGTAGGGCTGCCCGTCGTTCACCAGGCGAACCTTTCGGCCCATCGCGTAAGCCACTGTGTGCCTGCCGGGCAGGCTTCCCCCTTCTACCTTCTCATCCCATGATGGCAAAAAAAAGAGGACGGGCCACGGGAAGACCTGTCCTCTTGCTATGGTGGTGTGCCGAGCCTACTTGTAAGTAAGCTGGGCCTCCTTGTTCTTGCGGTACTTGGCAAAGTAGGCATCGATGGCATCGCGGTCTTCGGGCGTCATACCGCTGAGCTGGCGCATCAGCCTACGGTAACAGCTCTTGACCTGCGCACGTATCTGCGAGCGGGCGTGCTGTCCCACCGAGTCGGTCTCGTACGGACGGTAGATGTGCTCCAGCTGCGCGGCTATCACATTCTTCACGCTGTCTACCTGTGCACCGGACGCTGTGGCATCGGCAGCTATCGCTGCGGTGTCGGTGTCGGCAGTCTGAGCTGCAGGGGTCTGTGCCGTGGTGTCGGACAGGGCATACGAGGTGGTCTCCTGCATGTCGACCGTGTCAGCCGTTCCGAAGCCGTTCTTCACGAAGTACTGGGCCACGCCTACGATTACTGCCACTGCCACTACAGCACCAGCAATCTTATACAGCTTGCTGCGGTCTACGGGCGGGCGGGTGTCCAGGGCCCTCTTGACCTCCTCGGCATCCATGAACCGGTCGCTGCGGCCCAGGCTGCAACACCGGGCGATGACATGCTGGAAGTTATCGGGCAGCGTCATCAGTTTCAGTATCATGCCCAGGGCGTACACGTCCGACCGGGTGTCTACGCCCACCGTCTCGTCCTTCTGCTCGGGAGCCAGGAACCGCGTAGTGGTAAAGGGGGCCTGTATCTCGTCGGCAAAGGCCGGGCGCAGGTCTATCAGCTTCACGTTGTCACCCTGCGCGGTAATGATAATGTTAGACGGCTTGAGGTTGCGGTGAAGCATATAATGCGCATGTATGCTCTGAAGGGCATCCATGAGCTGCCGGGCCACGGCGTCGTGCTCCTCTGCCGAGTGGCTCTCGGTCAGGTAGTCGGCCAGAGACCTTCCGGCGATGTACTCCTCCACGATGGCGCGCCCATAGGGCGTGTCGTCGGCCACCTCGTAGTACGTGGGCAGATAGGTGCTGTGCAGCTTGGTCACCGCGTCAAACTCCTTTTTCAGCAAGGCCCTGTACTGAGGTCTGTCTCTGTGCTCAGGCTTCAGCGCCTTGACCATATACGCCTTGTCTCCGTCAGTATATTTTAGAAAGAGGAAGATACCCTTTGAAGGAACTTCCACAAATTTTGTAGAGGTAAAGTCCAATCTGCTCATTATATCTATTAATACATTATATATAATACGAGGGCAAATATACGAAATGTTTTACACATATTGCCACAATTATTTTGTTTTTTATAGTGGTTTGGCTAATTTTGTAGCATGATATTCTATTTCTCAGGTACAGGCAATTCAAAATGGGCGGCCAAGTATGTCGCCGAGGCTACGGCCGACAGGCTGCTATACATACCCGATGAGATGCAGGGCGACATGACTTATACCCTGCAAGCGGGCGAACGACTGGGATTTGTCATCCCCGTGCATGGATGGAGGCCTCCGGTGTTAGTAAGAACTTTTCTTAGCAAGTGCCGGTTTGTCGCCACCGGTCCCGTGTACACCTACCTGGTCTACACGGCGGGCGACAGCATAGGCAAGGCCACCGAGATGCTCGAGGCCGACCTGGCCCCACATGGACTGGCGCTCAGCGCGGCGCTGTCGCTCATTATGCCCGAGTCGTATGTGGGCCTGCCGTTCATGGATGTAGACACGCCTGAGAAAGAGCGAGCCAAGAAGCAGCACGCGGCCGCCGAGCTGAAGCGGTTTGTCACCGGCACCATTCTCACGGGAGCCGCGGGGGTGCGCCAGATAGTCAAGGGGCCTCTGCCCGCCCTGTTCAGCGGGGTTATCGGTGGCTTCTTCACCCGACACCTGATTACCGACAGGCGTTTTCATGTAGACGGTGACCGCTGTACACGTTGCGGGCTGTGTGCCAGCGTGTGTCCGGTACACGATATACGTGGCGGCAAAGACATGGAGCCTGTATGGAAGCACCAGGGCAACTGCCTTACCTGCTTCGCATGCTACCACCACTGCCCCACTCATGCCATCGAGTTTGGCCGTCAGACCCTGCACAAGGGACAGTACTATTACAACAAGAAATAGGGATTAAGCCCCTAAACGTACTTACTGAAGGATATACGGATACGCTTAGGGATAAGACAGAGAATATCTATAGGAGCCAGGGGCATGAGCCAGAGACAGTGACACAGGGCCATACTGGCCGTTTCGAGGCTTTTGAGTTTGCCGGGATGCCTGTAGGTTCGCCCATACTTGCCAAAATTTCCTCCGGAGAGTATTTCTTCTTTGATACGGTCGCCCCACAGATGATATTTGGTGGGTATGGCCATGGGAAAGTCGGCCGCCGCCATACCTAAGTGGCGCACCATGAGCGCCCCCATGGCCAAGAAGGCATTGTAGTACCCTGTCTGATGGAGGGCGGTGGCCAGCTCGCTCACGGAGTAGGTGCCCCGGTAGCGGCGCAGCATCAGCATCAGGTCGCAAACCTGTCGCAACCCCACCCCTTCGACTAACAGATGGTTAAACAGATGCTTGAAGATGACGAGTATATCCACTATGGGTGAGAACACTGCCACCTGAGTGCCGCCGATGGTCTGGGTGGCTACGCGGTGGCCAGTTACATCGCTGAGGGTGAGCGCGTCGAACCGGCGCTGGTGCCTGGCGTTGCCAAAGGTCTCTACCCGATGGTGCATCTCGAACCGTGTGCCGCCAAAGTCAAACTCGCAGTGCTTGTCCAGGTGGTCGTCGGCGATGGTTGCGCTCATCTCACGGCTCACCACCTCCTTGGCTTGCTCATAGTAAGCAGGTGGCACGTAGAAGTCTACATCGCCCGTGCTCCTGAGGTACGGGCGGTCGTAGTAGCGGGCTGCCACCTGCCCCTTGAATACCGCGTAGGGTATGTGGCGGGTGTTCAGCAGCGTGGCCAGCGTGGCCACATGGGCGTCTATCTGTGCGGCATGGCGCTGGTGGCTCACCAGGATGGCCATTATCTCCATGGCCCCATCGTCATTGACCTTTACGTTGTGCTTCATCAGGCACTCGGCCACCAAGGCCGACACGGCCTGCTCGCGGGCCATCCGGATAAGCACCTTGAACTCTTCGGGGGTATAGCTGGCCGAGGGCACCTCCTGGCCGCACAGCTCGCAGCGCAGCAGCGACAGCAACTCGTCCTTAACAGTCTGCTTCATAGTGTTTCCTTGTTGTTATAAATTGTGGAATCTTCCACGCCATTTTCATTATCTTCATCATCCGGCCCGGCAAGCCCATCGAGCGGTACACAGCCACGTCCTCGCGCCACATCTCGTGCCGTCGCTGCGAACTGGTAGACAGTCCGCCCATGCTCATCCGTACGATATAGCGCGGCATATATACTGCCGGTATGCGGGCCTGGTACAGATAGCGTAGCAGCAGTTCGGTATCGGCCGCTATGTGGTATCGCTCGTCGTACAGTCCCCATCTGTCTAACGCCGTCCGCCGTATATAGCAGGTGGGATGCAGTGGCAGCCAGCCCATCCGCAGTTTCCACCGGTGCAGGGGGCCACTTACCCAGTTGCGTACGACGCGGCTGCCGCGCAGGTACACGCCGTTGCCATATACCATGTCGGCCCCGCTGTGCTGCAGACGGCTCACCACATCAGAGAGGACATGGCGGTCGTAGAGCTCATCGTCCGAATGGACCAGGCCCACCACCTCGCCGGTGGCCAGGCGTATGCCCTTGTTGATGGCCTCGTACATGCCGTTGTCGGGCTCGCTTCTGAGCACCGCCAAGCGGTCGGCGTAGCGGCGTATCACGTCCAGGGAGCCATCCGTGGAGCCTCCGTCTATGACTATGTATTCTATATCGGGAAAATCTTGAGCCAGTACGCTCTCTATGGCTTTTCCTATGGTATTAACGCGGTTCAGGCAGGTCGTAATAATCGACACTTTCATATCTGGTAATCTATCTTGGCAGAGGCCGCAGGACTATCGGTTCATGGCATCGAGCCTGCGGTTCACCTCCTGCATTATCTTATTCTCGTCCCAGTGGCAAGCCTTCTTGAGTTCGTACACTTTGGCATCGGCAAGGGTACGGTACCACCAGCCCTGGAGGAAGTGCCAGAGGAAGCCTTCCTTTCCGTCGAGGAAACCGAGGCGAATAAAGTAGCGGTAGATAAAGAAGGCGAAGCAACGCCAAAAGAGAGGGAGCCGGGCGTACTTCAGCTTGCGGGCGCGAACCTTGGCAGCGTGGGCGCCGGTGTTATGGACCTGCGAGAAGTCGTTAAGGCCGTACTCGGTACAGAGCAGGTCGATGGCCTCGCGGCTGGCGTAGCCGTTGTGCTTGGCCGTCCACTCGGTAAGGGTTATCAGGCTGTCATCGTAGAACGCGCCCTGCAGACTGGCCACCGTTCCCTCGGTTACATAGAGATGCTCGTCCATCAGCTTGGCCTCTATCCGTGCCTTGCCGGTGCGGAACAGGCGCAGAAGGATGAGCGGCACGATGCCATGGCGTATCTCGCGGCCCATAAACTTTTGCAAACGAGGCATGGTATAGGCCATTATTTCGGGGGGAGTACTTGGCAGCACCTGTTCTATTTCTGTTATCAGCGCATCTGTAAGATATTCATCGGCATCAAGCCTAAGCACCCACGCAGTGCGAATGGGCAACGTGTCCAAAGCCCACTGAAATTGCAAGGCTTGGGTAACAAATTTATGGCAGACCACTTTGGCTCCCATACCCTTGGCCAATGCCACCGTATCATCCAGACTATAGCTATCTACAACGAATATTTCACGGGCAAAACAACGCACATTATTTATAGCGCGACCTATATGC
>CAKPRX010000009.1 GCA_934183135.1 uncultured Prevotella sp. | reverse complement strand
CAGGTCCAGCATGTCGGCCTCGAGCAGCACCTTCTCCATGAGCTCGTCTACGCCGATACCCTTCTTGGCACTAATCTCCTGGCACTGGTACTTGCCGCCCCACTCCTCGACCAGCAAGTTCATGTTGGCCAGGTCTTCGCGTATCTTGTCGGGGTTGGCACCCGGCTTGTCTATCTTGTTGATGGCAAACACCATGGGCACGCCGGCTGCCTGGGCATGGGCGATGGCCTCCTTGGTGGTGGGCATCACCGAGTCGTCGGCGGCGATAATGATGATGGCGATATCGGTAACCTGGGCACCACGGGCACGCATGGCGGTAAACGCCTCGTGACCGGGGGTGTCGAGGAAGGTCACCTTGCGGTTGTTCTTCAGCGTTACGCTGTAGGCACCGATATGCTGGGTGATGCCGCCGGCCTCGCCGGCTATGACATTGGTATTGCGTATGTGGTCCAGGAGCGATGTCTTGCCATGGTCTACATGGCCCATCACGGTTACGATAGGTGCTCTGGGCACCAGGTCGGCCTCGTCGTCTTCCTCTACGCTCACGGCCTCCTGTACCTCAGCGCTCACGTACTCGGTCTTGAACCCGAACTCCTCGGCCACGAGGTTGATGGTCTCGGCGTCGAGGCGCTGGTTGATAGACACCATGATGCCTACGCCCATAAGGGTCGATATAACCTGGGTGACGCTTACGTCCATCATCGTGGCCAGCTCACTTACGGTTACAAATTCGGTCAGCTTCAGCGTCTTGCTCTCCTTGCGCTCGGCCTTGGCCTCCTGTGAGAGTTTTTCCTGTACTGCCTCGCGCTTTTCCTTGCGGTACTTGGCGCCCTTCTTGTTCTGGTTCTTGCTGGTAAGGCGTGCCAACGTCTCCTTAACCTGGCGTGCCACGGCCTCGTCGTCTACCTCCAGCGGTTTCTGGTTGCGCTTGCGGTTCTTACCGTTGTTCTTATTGTTGTTGCCGTTATTGTTGTTGTTGCCATTGTTGCCGTTGGCCTTCTTCTTGCGGCTGTTCTCGGCCTCGGCGTTGATGTCTACGCGCTCCTTGCCTATGCGCTGGCGCTTCTTCTTCTCGCCGTTCTTCTGCTGAGCCTTCTCCTCGCGCTCCTTGCGCTTCTCCTCCTTGGTTTTCTTCTTCGGGCGAGTGCTCTGGTTGATGGCGTCCAGGTCTATCTTGCCCAGCACGTTTACCTTAGGTGCGTTGCGTAGCTTGGTCTCGGTCTTCAGTTTGAAAACGTTGGTCGCGGGCTTGCTGGCTACGGCCTCCGGCTTCTCGTTGGCGGCAGCCGGAGTTTTCTCAGTCACCTCCTTGGCCGGTTCGGCGGTCTTCTTCTCAGTCTTAGGGGCCTTGGGGGCCTCGGCCACCACCTTTGGCTCTGGAGCAGCTTTCGGCTCCTCGGCCGGTTTGGGCTCGGCTTTGGCAGGAGCGGTTTTCTTTTCCGGCGCTTGACTCACGGCAGCAGTCTTCGCTTCCGGTTTTTCAGAGGCTGGAGTAGCAGATGCGGCGGCCTTGGGCTTCTTGCCCAGGTTGTCCAGGTCTATCTTGCCCACCATGGTAAATTTCTGTGTCTGGCGTTTCAGCAGCTCGTCAGCCGACTTAGCCTTCTCGCTGCTGGCTTGCTTTTTGACCTGTGTCTTCTTCTGTGTGAGCAGCTCGGCCTTGTTGCGTACGTCGGCGTCCTGCTTGAATGCTTCCAGGAGGGCTGCGTACTGAGCGTCGTTCAGCTTGAAGCTGGGTTCCGACTTCACTTCGCCCAGTTCTTTCCGTTTCTCCAGGAACTCCACTGCCGTTTGGAGTCCTATATTCAGTTCTCTTAATGCTTTATTTAATCTGATACTCATCAATTATACCTCTTTATTATTGTAGTTTATTGTTCAAATTCTGCACGCAGTACCTCCAGCATGTGGTCTACGGTTTCCTCTTCCAGGTCGGCCTTCTCTATCAGCATCTCGCGGGGCGCGTTGAGCACCTGCTTGGCTGTGTCCAGTCCCAGGGCCTTCACGGCGTCGATAACCCACTGGTCTATCTCGTCAGAGAACTCGTCCAGGTAGATGTCTTCCTCGGCCTCGTTGTCAGTTACGTCGCGGAACACGTCGATGGTGTACTCGGTGAGCATAGAGGCCAGCTTGATGTTCATACCGCCGCGTCCTATGGCCAGGCTCACCTCCTCTGGCTGCAGATATACCTCGGCCTTGTGTTCCTCCTCGTTCACGTTGATGCTGTTGATGCGTGCGGGGCTCAGTGCGCGCTGTATGTAGAGCTTGGTGTTGGCTGTCCAGTTGATGACGTCGATGTTCTCGTTGCCCAGTTCGCGTACGATGCCGTGTACACGGCTACCCTTGACACCCACGCAGGCGCCCACGGGGTCTATGCGGTCGTCAAAGCTCTCTACGGCCACCTTGGCGCGCTCGCCGGGCATACGGGCTATCTTCTTGATGACGATGAGTCCGTCGGCTATCTCGGGCACCTCGGCCTCGAGCAGGCGCTCCAGGAACTTAGGGCTGGTGCGGCTCAGTATTATCTTGGGGTTGTTGTTCTCGTTGTCCACACGCTCTATCACGGCGCGGATAGTTTCGCCCTTGCGGTACATGTCAGAGGGTATCTGCTCAGACTTGGGCAGTATCAGCTCGTTGTTCTCGTCGTCTACGAGCAGTACCTCACGCTTCCATATCTGGTAGACCTCGGCCGAGATGACCTGGCCCTCGCGGTCCTTGTACTTATTATATAGGGAGTCGTGCTCCAGTTCCAGTATCTTAGAAGCCAGGGTCTGGCGGAGGGTAAGGATGGCGCGGCGGCCGAACTTGGCAAAGTCGACACTCTCAGAGACATCCTCGCCGACTTCGTAGTCGGGTTCTATCTTGCGTGCGTCGGCCAGGCTTATCTCCTTGTTCTCGTCCTCGACCTTGCCATCCTCGACCACGACGCGGTTGCGGTATATCTCGAAGTCGCCTTTGTCAGGGTTGACGATTACGTCAAAGTTCTCGTCGCTACCATATATCTTGGCCAGTACGTTGCGAAAACTCTCTTCGAGCACGCTTACCAGCGTAGTGCGGTCTATATTCTTGGTATCCTTAAACTCCTTGAAGGTATCAATCATGCTGATTGTCTCTTCGCTTGCTTTCTTTGCTGCCATAGCCTTATTTGAAACTTATTAAGTATTTAGTATATTTCACTTTGTCCATCTGGTAGTGGTGGTCCACCTCCTGCATCTGCGGGCGTTTCTTTCCCTCCACCTTAACCTTCTCCGTGGTGGTCACCACGAAGTCGTTGCCGTCTACGCTCTTCAGCACGCCTTTCACCTTCTTGCCCTCGGCGTCCATGACCTCTACGTTCTCGCCGATAAAGTTGATGTACTGCTGCGCCACCTTGAACGGCTGTCCCAGGCCGGCCGAGCCTACCTCGAGTTCGTAGTCCTCTGTGTCTCGGCTTATATGCTCCTCGACATAGCGGCTCAGTTCCACGCAGTCCTCTATCCACACGCCGTCGGCATGGTCTATCTCTACCACGATGCGGTTGTCCGGGCTAATCTCAATGTCTACCAGGAAGTAGTCCTTGTCCTTGAGCCACTCTTCTACTACACTCTTTACAACGTTTTTGTCTATCATACAGTTTTTATTAATACAAAATGAGGAACCCTTGCAGGGCCCCTCATTCCTCTGAATGGTGCAAAGTTACGCATTATTTCGCATCCCTGCAAACATTTTGGCCTTTTTAATAGGTGGTTGCCACAAAAGTTAGTTGTAAAGCGTGGATACAGGGCGCCATGAGCATGCTCAAATGGCCGAGGCGCTGTATGTTTTATGTCAAAGTGGCGAAGCGTCGGGTCAGGGGGGCTGGGGTCTACGCCACGGATGCTGTCAGGATTATGGCCACGGCACGAGCTATGGTGAAAAACCTTTACACGCGGCTGTATATTTATGCAAAACTTGAGGCATTTATGTATAAATATACAGCCATAATGGCTGTTTTTTGGGGTGCTATTTCCGTGATTTTCCATCAAACCAGGACGGTTTTCGGGGCTTTCGGGGCCGTTTCGGGCCATTGTGAGGGTCGTAAAAGTAACAGTCTTTTACAAAATAGGGGTGTTTTGTGCTTTTTCAGCTGCTATTTCCAGCTCTTACGAAGATGATTTTCGGGGTCGCCGCGATGGTCATTTTTTCGCTCGCGATGGTCATTACGATTCTAATGACCATCGCGAGCGAAAAAATGGCGGTTCTCGGGTGGCCTGAGAATTGACTTTTTCGACGCCGCCATCCCCTCGGCGAGCGTACAGGCAAACGACAGAGGGCCGAAAAGCCCTCGCGCGATGCCGAAACACAGGAAATGTATATTTATGCAAAATCAGAAAAATATTTACGATACGGGGTGGCTTGCTATGAGCGCTTCTGCCTGTGCCCATCCGCGTCGCACGACACAGTCAGCGGCATCCGCAAGTGTCAGCAGGGCGTTATCTTCTTTGTTAGGCACGAAGGCCAGGCTGCCCCCATCGGCCGCCCAAGCCAGGGAGAAGTCTTGCCGGGGGACGGTGATAGTAAGAATTTTTCGGAATAACATGCCGGGGAGGTGCTTCGCGGCTACGGTTTTCCGTCATGCTGCCGTTGGCGGGCCTACGGCTGTCCGTAGTTTTGCGGTGAAGAGGGTTGGAATGTGGTTGCAAATCATGGCGCGTACACCGATAAATGCCTAATTTTGTTAGACCATTTGTACGATTAGGGATGCAGCACGACCGCGATTTGGAGATACACCTGTCGGCTCGGGAACACCAGGTTCTCGAGCTTATATCGTACGGTCTTACCTCGGTCGAGATTGCCGGTCGCCTCTTTGTGTCCGAGAATACCATAGAGTACCACCGCAAGAGCCTCTTTGCCAAGTTGGGCGTGCGCAATGCCGCCCACCTGGTGGGCAAGGCTTACCGCAGCGGCCTGCTGGCGGCCTCGGCCCAAACCGCGATAGACTGAGTGACGGGAAAATAATCGTCGCTATAAGTCTGTTTTCTGTCAATTTATTTGTAACTTAGCCCCGTCAATCAGCCGCCGCCGTCAGGGTGCCGGCCCTTATACCTTAATTATATTATACGTATGAAGTATATCCTAACCCTTGTCCTGGCCCTGTGTGGCCCCATGCTCTGGGCACAGACCGATGCCTGCGAGCAGTACAACGAGCAGGGCGACTCGCTGCTCCAGGCGGGACAGTACGAGCGTGCCCTTGGCTCCTACCGGCGTGCCCAGCGCCTGGCCCATAGCCGGGCCGACCGCGTGGCCGAGGCGGTGGCCCTTACCAACCAGGGCGTAGCCTACCGCATTACCGAGCATGCCGACTCGGCCCTGTACTGCTACCAGCGGGCGCTGACGCTGGCACAGCAGTCGGGCGACAAGTCAGAACTCTCGCACGTGCTGTGCAGCATAGCCATCCTGTATGCCAACACCAGCCGCGTGGCCGAGGCCGAGCGCTACGCCCGGCGGGCCGCCCGGACAGCCCATGCCAGCCGCGACATCGACATGATAATGTACTGCGACTACACGTATGGCAGCATACTCACCCTGCGGGGCCGCTATACCGAGGCCATAGCCACCCTGCGTGCCATGGCCGCCGAGGCCCGCCGCCAGCACCGCCCCAACTACATGCTCAAGGGCTATACGGCCATCATAGACTACTTCCTGAAGATGAAGACCGCCGCCCCCGCGCCTCGGCGCTCTGCCGCCTTGGCCGACTCCATAGACCGCTACATAGCCGTGTGCGACACGCTCTTCCGGCGGGTCAGCCCTGCCTCGCCCGAGGGCCAGGGCTATCTGGAGGAGAAGTATCTGGTGCTGCGCCAGCTGGGCCGCTACCGCGAGAGCATCGCCGTGCAGCAGCTGATACTCAGCCTGCGCCCCCAGGGGCTGATTACGCCCGCCGACCGCCTCTATACCATCATGGCGCGCAACTATGCCGACCTGCACCAGCCCGCCCTGTCTGCCCAGTGCTACGAGCAGGCCCTGGCCGCCAAGGACTCTATGGCCCAGACAGCCATAGACAGTCAGCTGAGCGAGTTTACGGCCCGGTACGACACCGCGCAGAAGGAGCTGGAGATAGCCCGTCTCTCAGCGCGCCAGAACCGGCTGCTGGCCATCCTGGCTGTGGTGGCCGTGGTCTGTGTGGCGCTCGGGGCCGCCGTATGGCTCGTGCGCCGCGGAGCCCGTCTCAGGAGTGCCCGCCGCTATATCGAGGGTATGGAGCAGGAGCGCGACCGGCTGGGCCACGAGCTCCACGACGGCATAGCCGGCGACCTGCTCGGACTGTCGCTCTGCCTGGACACGCAGCCTGTCGAGGAGTCGGCCCAGATGCTCCGCGACCTGCATCAGGACGTGCGGCGCATCAGTCACGAGCTTATGCCGCCCCGGTTTGCCCACACCTCGTTTCAGGAGTGTGCCCGCGCCTACTTGCAGGCCGTTGCCGGCGCCACCTTCGGCAGTGACCCCGGCGTGGTGGTGGCTCCCCATGTGGCCTTTCAGCTCTACCGCGTGCTCCAGGAGACGGTTACCAACATTCGCCGCCATGCCCATGCCACCTATATCCACGTAGAACTCGCGCCCCACCAGCTGGTCATCGAGAACGACGGCTACCAGGGCCACCAGGGCCACGGCGCTGGCAGCCAGTCGCTCGCCGAGCGCGCCCGTGCCATCCACGCCACCATCGCTTACCAATGCCATGACGATATATGCCGACAGATACTGACCCTGCACCGATGACCACCCACCTCTTGGTGGCCGACGACCACCGTATAGTGCTCCAGGGCATCCGCACGCTGCTGTCGGCCCTGCCCGGGGTACTGATAGACACCGCCACCACGGCCGATGGGGTGCTGCGTGCCCTCACGGCAAGCCCCTATAGCTATTCGGTGGCCGTGGTAGACCTGGACCTGCCCGGTGCCCACGGCACCAGTCTGCTCGCCGCCATAGCCGACAGGAGTGCGCACACCCGCGTCATCGTCTACACTATGCACGAGGAACTATGGGTGGCCCGCCAGCTCCAGCAAGTCCCCCTGGCCGGCGTGGTGCTCAAGAGCGAGCCGCCCGCGCTGCTGCTGGCCGCGGTGGCCAGTGTGCGCGAGGGTGGCGAGTATCTCAGTCCGCGTTTCCGGGCCATCGTCGACCAGGCCCTGACCTGCGGCCTGAGCGCCCGCGAGACCGCGGTGCTGGAACTGCTGGCCCAGGGACTGCCCAGCAGGGAGATAGCCACCCGCCTGTGTCTCAGTGAGAATACCATCGAGTACTACCGTAAGCGTCTCATGCGCCGTTTCTGCGCCCGCAACATGGTCGACATGGTACAGCAGGCCACCCGCGAGGGCCTGTTGCGCTGTCCGCCCATGGAGCCGTTGCCGGGCGAGGATGAAAGACGAGAAAAGGCGTCTCCCCCAGGAAGCAGGGTGGGAGAGAAGAGGTGAAAGGCATAGGGGCTGACGTGCATTTAGCCATAGGCAGCCACTTGGAGCGCAAATGTATGAGTTCTTGTTGATTTTCAGATGATTTCCAGGATTATTCAGTAATTTGTGAGCTTTTTATTCAGTAATTTGTGGGCGATTTATTCAGTAATTTGTAGATTTTGGACCGCAAGGCGAGCCCTGCTGGCCACTTCCCGGGTTAAGCAGTAAGGCGATGGCATCACCGCGGCTGACGGGCTGATGCGGCAAGATTTTAGGCGATGGCTGCCGATTATCGCGTAGATTTTGCTAATTTTGCATGACACATGAAGAAGTATAGGATAAGAGAACAATACCGCACCCGCGTCAGGCTGTCGTGCGCCGGCTGCCTTACGGTGGTGGTGCTGGTCATCGTGGCCATCGGCCGCTGCTCGTGCGCATGTACCGGCACCCATACCGGGGCCGACACCCTGCGCGCCACAGGCGTACACCTCAACGACTCGCTCAGCAACGAGGTGGGCAGCAGCCCTGAGCTGCACGACATGGACTCTATTATGGAGCGCTATCTGCGTCGCTGGGAGATTAATGGTGCCCAGCTGGCCATCTCCCGTAACGACTCGCTCCTCTATGTCCGTGGTTTCGGCAAGGCCGACGAAGGGGTAGCGATGCAGCCGGGGCATATCATGCGCATGGCATCGGTCTCTAAGCTGATGACGGCCGTGGGCATTATGAAGCTGTGCGACATGGGAAAGCTGCGGCTGTCAGACCGCGTCTTCGGGCCCCACGGCATACTCAGCGACACCGCCTATACCCGCGCCATCAGCGACAAGCGCTACCTGGACATCACCGTCGAGCAGCTGCTGCGCCACAAGGCAGGCTTCACCAACTACGCGGGCGACCCCATGTTCTCTACCCGCTACATCATGATGCAGAACCACCTCACCGAGGCTCCCGACCACCGCACCCTGCTCGGCATAGTGCTGCGCCGCCGCCTCGGCTACACGCCTGGCACGGCCCGCCGGTATAGCAATTTAGGGTATATGCTCCTCTCGGAGATTATAGCCCGCCGCTCGGGTATGTCCTACGAGCGCTTCATGCGTACACGGGTATTCGAGCCTGCCGGCTGCTACGACTTCCACATAGCAGGCAACTACTACCGCGACCGTCGGCCCAACGAGAGCCGTTACTATATGCACCTTACCTGCAAGCCCACGTACGAGTTCAACAACAGCGGCCGTCTGGTCGAGAAGTGCTATGGCGAGAACGACATACCCCGTCTGGCCGGAGCCGGTGCCTGGTGTGCCTCGGCGGCCGAGCTGTGTCGCCTGGTGGCATCGATAGACGGCTGCCCGGTGGTTCCCGACATCATCAGCAGGCGCTCCGTAGAGGCCATGACCCGCGAGATGCCCGACCACGACTTCTCCCTGGGCTGGAACTACACCCCCAAAGGCAAGCCCTGGGTTCGCACGGGTTCGCTGGTAGGTACCAGCGCCCTGGTGATACGCTATCCCGACGGCGAGTGCTGGGTGTTTATCACCAACACCAGCACATGGAAGGGCCATGCCTTCTCGCGCGACACGATGGCCCTCTTCGAGCGGCTGCGCAAGAAGTTTGGCCCCGTCATGCCCCGTCGCGACCTCTTCAAAGGTTAGCGCTGTTTTATGATTTATTGTAATTGCAACCGCAAAAAGAACGATTTATAACGTAATTACCGAAAATAATTAGCAATTGTTTGCAATTGTTGATTTTTTCTTTGTATTTTTGCATCCGTAAGCCATCGCCATGACAGTCGGGTTAATACGTGGCGCTCGGATGTCGGTTGGCGTGTCGGTCTGAACTACTTAGAGCTAAGCCATGATGGCTCTTCGGTGTGCAGTCATTAAGGATAACAGAGCCGCGTATCACTAAAACCATGAGTATATGATTAAGAAATTTACTCTTTTCCTCATTGCTTTCCTGCTGATACAGGCGGGCAATGTAGTACATGCCCAGACCGAGTTTACGGTCGACGGCTTGAAGTACGGAACCACCTCGGACCACTCCAAGGAGTGTACGCTTATCGAGGGAACCACCTCGGCCGTGCTCGATGTACCCGAGACGGTAGAGTACAAGGGCACCACCTATACCGTGACGGCCATTGGCAACAGCTCGTTTACCAACGATGCTACCATTAAGCACGTCTATCTGCCCAAGAGCATCAAGTCGATAGGCAGTTACGCCTTCGCCTATAGCCAGATAGAGGATATAGTGTTGCCCGAGAACCTTACATCGATAGGCTCGATGGCCTTTTTCTACGCCAAGGAGCTCACCAGCGTCTACGCGCTGGGTGCCAATCCGCCCAGTTCCAGCTCCTCCAACTTTATAGGAGCCTCGCCGACCGTCTATGTGCGTCCGTCGGCCCTGTCCAAGTGGGAAAATGACGGGGGGTGGTCGCAGATGGACATCTACGAGACACTGACGGTCGACTTCCGGGGTACCAATGCCACTTACTGTTCGCCCTTCGCCGTGAAGATTACGGCCAAGAAAGCCCCAAAGGTATATGCCGTAACCGGTGTTGACGAGAAAAACGAGTGCGTAACGCTCAAGGACCTCGCCGGAGTTATCCCCGCTCGCACGGGCGTGCTTATCCGCGAGAATACCCAGGCCGAATACAATGCCCAGATAGCCGAGGACCAGAGCGTTACGGCCGAGGGCAACCGGATGGTGGGCGTGCTGGCCACCGTCAAGGTTCAGCCTGGCGACGATGTACACAAGAACTTCATACTCAGCGACAATAAGTTTGACAACATTACCACGGCTACCGATGTGTACGCCAAGCGCGCTTACCTGCAGCTGCCGGCTACCGTGCCGTCCATCGCCTGGAAACTGGAGGCCGACAAGCCGGACCCGGGCGAGGACGATGGCAAGGAGACTGGCCTGTGGGGCAATGTTATTTACAGCGAATACGATGCCTCGACAGGGCAGGTAAAGTACGGGCAGAAGGTCTACTCGTTCAAGCCCGAGGCTGGCATCAGGCTCACACAGCGCTTCAAGCAGTCTAAGAACGATGCCATCTGTGCCAATGGTGGCGGTGCTTACTACGACGACCTCTTCCACTTTGTCACACTGGCCGAGAATGAGGTCACTCATGGCTACGATGTGTGGTCGCGCGAGTACAGCTATGCCAACGACACCCTGCAGTATCACCGCAAGGGCGTTAAACTCAGCGATTATTCGCTCTATGCCAAGGCCGGAGTGTCTGTCGACCCCGTCACGGGCTACGTTTACGGTATATTCTCGTCTCAGAACAATCTGGTGCGCCACTTTGGCATCATAGACTATGACAACCTGGCCCGTACCACCATTGCCGTACTCAAGAACAGTTACTACGCTTTCGCCATTAACTCTAAGGGCGAGGCATACGGTATCACGGACGATGGAGACCTGATGAAGATAGACAAGGCCACCGGCGAGGAGACCACCGTGGGCTACACGGGCGTAACCCCGAGGGACATGACGCAGAGCGCAGCCTTCGACCTGAGCACCGACAAGCTCTACTGGGCTGCCGAGGTGTACCAGGAAGACGGGTCGGTACTCTACGAGGTAGATACCACCACGGGCAAGGCCACCAAGATAGACCATTTCCCTGGCCGGGCACAGATGGCCGCTCTCTATAGTCCCTATTCGCCCTATAGCAAGAAGGCTCCGGGCAAGGCTAAGAACATCAAGGCCACTTTCGAGGGCGGCAGCCTTACCGGTAAGATTAAGTTTAACCTGCCCTCTACCGACATTGCCGGCACGGCCATTACCGAGAAGATAAGATACTCGGTCTATGCTAACGGAAAGCTGATTGCCACCGGCGAGGGATGGCCTGGCTCGATGAAGACGGCCAACTATACGGCCGAAACCGACGGCGAGGATTATATATTTGCCGTAGTGCCGGCCAATGACAACGGCAGGGGCAAGCCCGCGCTTACCTCGGCTTGGGTAGGGCACGACATTCCCGATGTGCCCACTAACGTAAAGCTCGCCATTGCAGACGATGGCACGGCCACGCTTACCTGGACGGCTCCTACTAAGGGTCAGCACGATGGTTACCTTGAGCCGAAGCTCAAGTACATCATCACCCGCTATCCTGGCGACATTCTCTCGTTCGACCATGAGGGTACCACCTTTACCGAGAAGCTCCCCGACGAGGGTATCGCTTCTTACTACTACACGGTTCGCTCTCTCAATGGCGAGCTTTACTCTCAGCCGGTAGCCTCTAACGAGTGTGTGTACGGCTCGGCACAGTCTATACCTTACTCGGAAGACTTCAGCCAGGAGAGTTCGTTTAAGACCTTTACCATAGTGGATGCCAATAACGACGGAACAAAGTGGGCGTACAACTCATACGACCACGCGGCGATGATAGACAACAGCTTGCATAACGTAAACGATGACTGGCTCATCACCCCAGCCATCAGGATGGAGAAGGGAAAGACCTATACGCTTACCTTTAATGCCAATGCCAAGGCTGCGATAAGCCCCGGTGTTATCTCGGCGGCTATCGGAAGCTCGCTGACACCTTCTGAGTACTTTACGCTGATTAAGGCGACCAAGGTGAGCCAGTCTTACAATGTGCCGTTTAGCGTTAACTTCTCTGTATCGGCCGATGGCAATTACCACATCGGTTTCCACTCTACCAGTCCTGTCGGTTTCAGCAGTATGGGCCTCGACGACATCAGTATCAAGGAGAGTACATCTACTGGCATTGACGAGATTGTCAGCGCTGACGGCCAGGGCCGCGATGCTTACAGCATAGACGGCCGCCGGGTTGGCGACTCTTATCGTGGACTGGTCATTAAGCGTGGCAGCGATGGCAAGTTCCGCAAGGTTGTAACCAACGGCAAGTAAGCAGGCCATCCCTGGCTTTGCCAAGTATCATAATTAGGCTGGGATTCGGTATCAGTTACCGGGTCCCAGCCTTTTTTGCTGAGGTGGGAGCCGTGTATAGGCGGCTAATGGCTACCTCGGGGCGGCCAGACACCGTCGTGGGCTCTTCAAAGACCGACCTCGGCCCTGCCAGCCACCCCTATGACAGGAAAAATGAGGGTCGGGCGAAAGAAAATGGCCGTCAGCGCACGCTGTTTCGCCCTTTTTGCCTATATTTGTAGCCGTTAAACCCATTGCGGGGCACCCCGCCCCGCCCGTCTTAACCACCCACGCAGTGAAGGAGATAGTATTTATACGCCAGAACATAAAGGAGTGGCAGCGCATAGAACTCATGACAGATGACCTGCTTACCGAGACGCCCGACGACATATCGGCGGCGTACATCCGGGTCACCTCTGACCTGGCCTTTGCCCAGACCCACTATCCCGCGTCGCGCATTACACTTTACCTGAATAACTTGGCGGTGGTACTGCACAACGCCATCTACCGCAACAAACGCGAGCGCCGTCTGCGCATCGTCAGCTACTGGACCAGGGAGGTTCCCCTCACCCTGTATCATGCCCGCAAACTGCTGTTGGTGTCGCTGGCCATCTTCCTGGTCAGCGTGCTGATAGGCGTGGTGGGTCAGCTGGCCGACCACGACTACTGCCGCGTCATCTTAGGCGACTCGTATGTCGACATGACGCTTGACAATATCGCCAAGGGCCAGCCTTTCGATGTCTACTGCTCAGCGCCGGGCAGCGATATGTTTGTCAGCATCACGGCCAATAATATCTATGTATCGTTCTTAGAGTTCGTTATGGGCGTGTTTACCAGCATCTGTACCGGGTTCATGCTCTTTAACAACGGCGTGATGCTGGGCAGCTTCGAGATGCTCTTTGCCCAGCATGGGCTGTTCATGGACTCGCTGCTCACGGTGTTCCTGCACGGCACGCTCGAGGTCTCGGCCCTCGTGGTGGCCGGCGCGGCCGGCATCTGCATGGGCAATGGCTGGCTCTTTCCAGGCACCTACAGCCGGATAGCCTCCTTTAGGCGCAGCGCCAAGCGCGGGCTCAAGATAGTGGTGGGCACGGTGCCCGTATTCATAGTGGCGGGCTTTATTGAGGGCTTCCTTACGGGCAACGCCGCCCTGCCGGACCTGCTGCGGCTGGTCATCGTGGTGCTCTCGGCCGCCTTTGTGGTGTTCTACTACATCCTCTATCCCCGCCAGGTATATCGCCAATCGCAAAACACAACTAATTACATAAACAGATGAAGACTACCACCCGTCCGCGTATCGACCTCTATGTGCGCCGCAGCTTCTCTGAGAAGCTCTCGGCCACCTTCGACTTTATCAGCGAGAACATCCGTCCCCTCTTCCGTTACCTCTCGCTCTTCCTGTTGCCCCTGTGTATTGTGGGCGGCGTGTGCTATACCACGCTCATGGGCCAGATTGGCAGCGAGGCGAGCGGTGCCTCGTCTGAGTTGGACCTCCTGGTAGGACTGGGCACCAACTATCTGCTGCTGATGGTGGTGTCGCTGTTCTCGGCCGCCGTACTCTCGGGCGTGGTCTATACCCTGATGCAGCTATACTGGGCTCGCCCCAACCGGCTGATGGGCATCAGCTATGCCGAGATGAAGCCCAGGCTGTGGGCCAACATCCGCAGAAGCCTCTGGTGCCTGGTGGCGATGGGCGTAATAAGTCTGGTGCTCTTCGTGGGCGCTATGGTCGGGGGTGGCATGCTGATAGACGCTACCGACGGTGCCCTGCAGGTGCCCATGATAGCCCTTGTGGTGGTGCTCTTTGTGGCCCTCTGCGTGGTGGCCCTCCCCTGTGGTCTGATACTGCCCTCCTACATCTTCACGGCCGATGCCCTGTGGCCATCGGTCAAGCGGGCGTTGCGCCTGGGCTTTCGTGTGTGGGGCGGACTGCTGGGCATGCTCGTCGTGCTTTACATGGTAATCTCCCTGGTAAGCTACGGCTTAGGCATCCCGTTCATGACGCTTACCATGCTGTCCACTATTGCTGGGGCCGACCCCTCTGAAAGTGCCTTGGCGTTTACCTCGACCACCTGGTTTACCTTGGCCAGCTACCTGACCGGCATGCTGTTTCTCTATGGCATGTATATGTCCATGGCGGTTATGATGGTGGGCTTGGGGTTCTACTATGGCCATGCCGCCGAGAAGATTGACGGCGTGTCGATGGACGAGGCTGTCGACAAGTTTGACACCCTCGGCGACGGGCAGCCTACGGGCCCGGCCGAAGAAGACTTAGGGCTGGCCGACGATGCCCCGGCTACGGCCGGTGCCGCCTTGGACCACGATATAGACCAGTTTGACAAACTCTGAAACCACTCTGCCCCTTGCCAGTCATGACCTCCATACCCACAGATACCCTTAGCGTAGACAGCGCCGTGCTCGCTCCCTGGCGGGCCGATGCCTCCTACGACTACGGTCGCGAGCTGATGCAGAGCGATACGTCGTTCTGGGACCGGCTGGCAGACTGGATAAGCACCCTGCTGGGCCATACCACCGACTGGGCCTTTACGGGCACCGATGCCTGGATATTCTGGACTATCGTCACGCTGGTCGTCATAGGGGTCGTGGTGGCCATCCTGCTGCGGCGGCATCCCGCCCTCTTCATGCGGAGGTCTGCTAAGGACAAGTTGGACTACACCATTACCGAGGACACCATCTACGGCATAGACTTTGATGCCCTGATAGCACGCGCCATGGCCCGGGCCGACTACGGAGCCGCCGCGCGGCTGATATACCTGCAGACCCTGCGCCGGCTGAGCGATGCGGGCCGCATCAAGTGGCTCAGGTCCAAGGCCCCGATGCAGTATGTGCGCGAGGTGGCCGACCCCCACTTCCGCCAGCTTACCCTGCGCTTTGTGCAAGTACGCTACGGAGGCTACGCCTGCAGTCAGGCCGCGGCCGACGAGATGCGGCGGTGGCAGCAGGCGGTGTGTCCGCCAGTCCAGGAGAAAGGAGGCCAGGCATGAAGACCACCACACGCTACATCCTGTTTATCACGGCCCTGGTGGCCGCCGTCATCGCGTTCCAGCTGCTCATGCCCACGCGTTTCAACTGGGCCCCCTCGTATGCCCACGATGACAAGAACCCCTTCGGGTGTTATGTCTTTGACAGCCTGATGGCGCAGACGCTGCCCCGGGGGTACCGGGCAGAGGGCGCCACGCTGCGACAGGCCGCTGATGACTCGGTGGTGCGCAATGTGCTGGTGGTGACCAAGAGGACTGAACTCACCCCGGCCAATATATCCGACATCAACCGCCTGCTCAGCCGGGGCGCCACGGTCATGTTGGTAGGTGTCGACATCTCTTCTGACGACACCGCCTACGTAGCCTACCACATGGGCACCTATATCTACAGCCATTTTGACTTCCAGCATGTCGCCCGCGGGCTGGCTGAGCACAGCCCCAATATCCACGACACCTTATATTATAGGTATGGCCCCCGTGTCCAGGCCGCCGACAGCCGCTGCCGGCAGGCCGGGCCTCGTTATGCCAATGCTGAGTATCGCGTGCTGGACGACCTCGTCTGCGGCTATATCGAGAGCGACACGGCACGCGCCCACCGTGGCAAGACGCACACCATAGCCTACATGGCCAAGGACGAGAGCTATCTGGATCGGCCCAAGGGCCACCACTTCTGTATAGCAGCCCTGCATCCGCAGGGACGCGGACGGCTGGTGCTGGTGAGCACGCCCCTGCTGTTTACCAACTACGGCATCCTGGACGATGGCGCCAGGCCCTATGTGCTCAGGCTGATGAACCTGCTGTCGGCCAGGGCCACCGTGAGGCTCGACGCGTCGATGGCCGGTGGGGCCGTGGTGGGCTCCGAGGCCGACAGGCACAACGCTACGGCCCTGTCGTTCATCGTGGCGCAGCCCGCGCTGCGCTGGGCTTACTATACGCTGCTCGTGGGCATCGTGCTGTTCTTCATCTTCACCGCCAGGCGCCGCCAGCGCGTCATACCCATCATCGCGGCGCCCGCGAACCATGACATGGAGTTTGTAAAACTCATCGGCCGTCTCTACTTTGAACGCCATGACAACGCCGACCTGGTGCTGAAGCGCTACGCGGCCCTGACCGACACGCTGCGCACCGACGCGGACATAGACCTGACCGACCGCCGACACCTGGAGGACAGCCTGGAGCAGGTGGCCCAGCTCACGGGACTGCCCGTGGTCCACATACGCGCGCTGGTAACCGAGATACGCGACCTGCGCGACCAGCAGCTGCAGGTAGACGACACCACTATGATGAGGCTCGTACGGCAGATGGACGAGCTGACACAACGACTATAACCCCCACGATAAGCTAAAGGAGAACTAATAGATATGGAAGAACTATCCAACACCATGGCGCCCAGCGCCGAGAAGATACAGGCCCTGCGCGCCAGTATCGCCCAGGTCGTAGTAGGCCAGAACCAGGCCACCGACCTGCTGCTTACCACCCTCATTGCCGGCGGCCACGCGCTGATAGAGGGCGTGCCCGGCGTGGCCAAGACCCTCATGGCACGGCTCATGGCCCGCCTGGTCGACGCAAGTTTCTCGCGGGTGCAGTTTACCCCCGACCTGATGCCGAGTGATGTCCTGGGTACCACGGTGTTCAACATGAAGACCTCGGAGTTTGACTTCCACCCCGGCCCCGTGTTTGCCGATGTGGTGCTGGCCGATGAGATAAACCGCGCGCCGGCCAAGACCCAGGCCGCGCTGTTCGAGGTGATGCAGGAGGGACAGGTTACCGTCGACGGCACCACCCACCCGATGAGCCCCGTGTTTACCATCATCGCCACGCAGAACCCGGTAGAGCAGGAGGGTACCTATAAGTTGCCCGAGGCCCAGCTGGACCGCTTCCTGATGAAGATTACGATGGGCTATCCCACCACCGACGAGGAGGTAGAGATACTGACCCGCCACCTGGCGGCCGACAGTTTTGCCCAGGTGGCCCAGGTGGAGCCCGTGCTGTCGCAGGCCGACCTGCTGGCCCTGCGCACCGCCGCCCGGCAGGTGCGTGTCGACGCCTCGCTGGTGCGCTACATCGCCGAGATAGTGGCCCAGACACGCCACAGCAAGGCGGTCTGCCTGGGTGCCTCGCCCCGTGCCTCGGTGTGCGTGCTCATGGCCGCCCAGGCCTACGCACTCATCCAGGAGCGCAACTTTGTAGTGCCCGACGACATCAAGGCCGTGGCCCCCTACGTGATGCACCACCGGCTCATGCTCACCGCCGAGGCCGAGATGCAGGGCTACACGCCCCTGCAGGTGGCCCAGCGGCTGATAGACAAGGTGGAGGTTCCTAAGTAACGCTGCCGCCATGTATCTTACCCCTCGCTTTTACCTCGTGCTCATGGCCGTGGTGGTCGTCATGGCCACCGGCTTTGCCTGGTCGCCCCTGTTCGCGCTGGGGCAGGCCCTGCTGTGCCTGTTGGCCCTGTGTGCCGTGGCCGAGACGGCGGCGCTCTATGGGCGCAGGACCGTCAGCGCCGTGCGCACGTGTCCGGAGCGGTTCTCCAACGGCGATGACAACGAGGTAGACATCCGCGTGGAGAGCGCCTACCCCTTTGCCACGCAGATGACCATCGTCGACGAGTTGCCCTTTGTCTTCCAGCGGCGCGATGTGGCCTTTGCCCTGCGCCTCGCGGCCGGGGCTGGCGCCACGCTTACCTACAGGCTTCGGCCGGTAGAGCGGGGTGTCTACGGGTTCGGACATATCCGCGTGTTTGCCACCACCGCCATCGGACTGGTACAGCGCCGCTACACCTGTGGCGTTCCGCAGGATGTCAAGGTGTACCCGGCTTACCAGCAGCTGCGCCACTACGAGCTGCTGGCCATCAGCAACCGTCTGCAGGACATGGGCATCAAGCGCATAAGGCGCGCGGGCCACCATACGGAGTTCGAGCAGATCAAGGAGTATGTCGCGGGCGACGAGTTCAGGGCCATCAACTGGAAGGCGTCGGCCCGCCGCCATCAGCTCATGGTCAACGTGTTTCAGGCCGAGCGCTCGCAGCAGGTGTTCTGCGTCATAGACAAGGGGCGGGTCATGCACCGCGCCTTCGCGGGCATGACGCTGTTAGACTATGCCGTCAACGCGTCGCTGGTGCTGTCGTATGTGGCCATACACAGGGCCGACCTGGCTGGGCTCATCACCTTTAACGAGCGTATGGACACCCTGGTGGCTCCCTCGCGGAGCCCGGCGCAGATGGAACGTATCCTGGAGAGCCTGTACGCCGTGCGCTCCGACTTCGGCGAGACCGACTACTCGGCCCTGGTAACTGGGGTAGAGCAGCGTGTCAGCAAGCGGTCGCTGCTGATACTCTTCACCAACTTTACCGACGGCCATAGCCTGGACCGGCAGTTGGCCTACCTGTGCCAGGTGGCCCGCCGCCACCGTCTGCTGGTGGTCTACTTCGAGAACAGTGCCCTGCACGACTACCTGGACACGCGTCCCCACAGTACCGAGGACTACTATATACACGTGGTGGCTCAGCAGATGGAGCGCAGCCAGCGCCTCATTATGAGCCGCCTGGCCCAGCGCGGCATCCTCAGTCTGCGTACCACCCCCGACCGTCTCTCGGTCGATGTGATTAACAAGTACTTGGAAATTAAGCAAAACGAATGGTAAGATGAAGACCTCGGACATCGTAACAGGCCAATATGTGAGCATTACCCAGACCCCGGCGGGCGTGGGCGAGCGCGTGCTGGCGCGGATGATAGACATGGTGATACTGTTCATCTACATGATAACCCTATTCAGGCTTGAGCCATGGCGCTGGATAACATCGGGCAATAACGATGTGGTCAACCTTATTGTGATAATGTTTCTTGTGGCCCCCGCGATGTTCTATTCGCTCCTGTGCGAGTACTTCATGGACGGGCAGACGCTGGGCAAGCGCATCATGCGTACCCGTGTGGTGATGGTCGACGGCGCGGCGCCCACCTTGGGGGCCATCCTGCTGCGGTGGGTGTTCCTGGTGGTCGATATGTACTTCTACTGCCTGGGCGTCATCGTCATTATCTGCACGCGGCGTAACCAGAGGTTGGGCGACCTGGCTGCGGGCACCATGGTGATACGCAACCCGCGCAAGGACCAGATGCACCTGTCGCTCGACGAGTTCTACTACGCCAGCCCCGACTATACGCCCGTGTACCCCGAGGTGCAGCAGCTGTCGCTGGGCCAGGCCGACGTTATCAGCCGTATGCTCAACGATCGCAAGGTGTACAGCGACGAGCAGGTTCACCGTCTGGTGCAGAAGGTAGAGCAGCTCCTCGACATCAGCAGCCACGGACAGTCGGACACCGACTTCCTACAGACCGTCCTGCACGACTACCAGTACTATGCCTTGCAGGTGATTTGAGCAATCCCCATGGCCGTCATGGTCAATGCTACAGACCCTATCGTCGCTATAACCATGGCGCGAACTGTGAAAAACCTTTACACGCCACTGTATATTTATGCAAAAGTGCTGTTCGTTTTGCATAAATATACAGCCATAACGCCTGCTTTTAGGGTCGTAATTTCCGGAATTTTTCATCAAACCAGGACGCTTTTCGGGGTCATCTGGGCCGTTTCAGGCCACCGCGAGGCTCTCAAAAGTAACAACCTTTTACAAAATAGAGGCAATTATTGCCTTGCGCGCCGCTATTTTCGGCTCCGGCGAAGATGGTTTTCGGGGTCGCCGCGATGGTCATTTTTTTGCTCGCGATGGTCATTACGATTCTAATGACCATCGCGAGCACTCTAAAGGTCGTTTTCGCCCCATCAGAAAATCGGCGTTTTCGCCACCGCAGTCCCCTCGGCGAGCGTACAGGCAAGTTACAGAAGGGCGAAACGCCCTCATCCCATGCCGAAACGCCAGAAATGTATATTTATACATAATCAGAAAAATCTTTACGATTTGTATTGGCAAGTTATCTGCAGTTTCGCGTGTGCCAATCTATCGCGTCAAACTTATCGGGGGCAATCGTCAATATCTGCTGCCCCGTTATTTTTGCGGCGATATTTCTGATTTGGGTCGTTGGGCTTATCGGGAATAGTACGTTCAAGGACACCGAGTTCTATTAAGGGCGTAATATGTCTCTGCCGGTTTTTAGATTGATTGGATATGTTCAGCCTATCCATAATTTCTTGTGCACTCCTCGGTACGGAACAAAAATTCCTGATGTCCTCTTCTTTCTTTGTCAGTTTGCGAGTAGCCAAGTTTATGCGAGGTTGGTTGCTTTTTCCGTCAGCTTGGTTACCTTTGTGCCCATAGACAACCACAACTTGGTTACTTTTTGGGGCAACTTGATTACTTTCAGATAGAACTTGGTTACTTTCGCGAGGTATGGTAATAACGAATTCGTTGGCGGCATGAGTGAAGCCTTTGTCTTCTATACCGTTGGAGAAAACGGCATTGGAGTCGTATTCAAGCGCACGGCGTACGCCACTTCCTGCTCCAGTATAGGGCAATAAGTAGTTCGCATTCGTGAACAAAAACATATTGCGAGGAATTGATGTGCCATTCTTAATGTCCTCAATAGTCAGCCCATTTGGTAAAGTTCCTGGGCTGTGGATTTCCACACGATTGTCAAATATGAAAATACGAATGGGGGACTTAATATTCAGTGAACGATGTACAAGTGCGTTGACAATATACTCGGTAAGACTTTCATAAGGTATCTCTAACTCACCAATAGAATTGAAATCCTTTTCGACCTGCACCTTCCGCAGATTGCGAGTAAGGAAATTCATAATAGTACGGAACTGATGGAGCAAGTTGCCCTCGATTTCCATATCATGCATTTTATCACGGAATTGTGTTCCACCAGCAGAATTACCGATATAGCTGATACATTTTGCAGTCATAACAGGTAGCCAACGCTGAGTATATTTTCCAAATAGCAGCATTGCTGCAACGGTTATTCTATTATCTGGACGAATGAGGCGTAAATTACCAAGCAATTTTTCGATGGTTGCTCCTTTTATAACAGCATCAGCCATTGCGTCAAGTGAATAGTCTTTCATATTCAGCTCACTGATATTCTTTCCTTTGAATACCGGTGCGAAACGGCTCATTAGATAAAGTTTAATGGTATCAGCATCAAGATCGTTAATCGTAGCATTAGGAACAGCAGCCTCGTCAGGAGCAAAACTACCACATTCACTCATCATCTCGGCAAGTTCTGAGTTGTCGAACACTTTACGTTTGTCAGCACCATTCTTCACCCATATAATCCCCTTATTGTCGTGATAGGGCTTATTTTTTCCTTCAGGAATTGTGACAACGACAACTGTACCTTCAGCAGTAGGCACATTGTCTACATCTATTAGTATATTGGGAATTACATTTTCAGATGCAATGCTCGTTAGCAAATTAGTGGTTTCCTGTAGCTCCCTGTAGGAAAGAGCATTAATTGCTCCTGATTTATCGTTAATTCCGACAACAAGTTTTCCACCGCGCGAGTTGCTGAATGCCACCATTTCACAGCCGATGTCATAACGGTCATTAGCTCGCTCTTTAAACTGCACCCGTCCGGTTTCAGCCAAGTCTCGCATTTGAAGTAATTCTTGTTCTGTCATATATTATTTACTTGCTGTTTATTAATGTTGAGCTTGACAAATTCCACGTGATGTTGTCCTTGTGGCCACTTCATGAAATCTTCGCAGCCCCGTGGGGGTTAGCGGTATGCCTTTTATGGTGGGCTGTGGCTGTCGGGGCGGCTGTGGGGCGTGGGTCAGAGCAGTCCCTTGCGCCGCTTGATGTCCTCGATGGAGTCGGTGATGTTGACACGGCCCGTCTCGGGGTCCAGGCGCAGGTTGTACTCTTCGTGCGTGCGTTTCCAGCGGTTGTGAGTCCACAGGTAGCACTCGGGCTGGCGACGGATGGAGGCCTCTAACAGGCTGAAGTACTGGTCGGTGAGCTGCCACTCGTGGGTCTCCTCGGGGTGCATGGTCATGGGCACGAACGTACACTCGTAGTATCCGCGCCTGATGCGCCTCACGTCGGCATAGAAGGTGGCTTGCTTGGTGGCGCGGATAATCTTCTCGCTGCCCGTGAGCACCGGTGTGTCGTGGTTGAGGAACGTGAGCCAGTGGTGTATGTTGTTCCAGAACGGTATCTGGTCCGATATATAGCCTATGATGATGGGCTGCTTGTGCGCGCGGTAAGCGGCTATGCGGCGGAGCGTCTCGGCCATGGGGATGCTCACTCCGCCGAAGCGCGAGCGCAGTCCGAGGAAGAGCTTGTCGAACTCCGGGTTCTCCAGGGGATGGTATATCTGCGTACATTGGCCCTTGGACGACACCCACAGGGGCAACGAGGTAATCCACTCCCAGTTGCAGAAGTGGCCCAGGAAGACGCCGCACGACTGGCCGCGTTCTACGGCCTCGTTCAGTTTGTCGGTGCCCTTGAATACCATACGGCGGCGCATCTGGCGGCGGCTCATAGAGAAGAGCTTGATAGTCTCGACGATGTAGTCGCAGAACCAGGCGTAGAAGCCGTGCTCTATGGCGGCCAGCTGGCGGTCGGTGCGGTCGGGGAAGGAGTCGCGCAGGTGCTGGCGTACCAGCCGGCGGCGGTAGCCCACCACGCGGTAGGCGAGCAGGTAGAGGCCGTCGCTCAGCAGGTACAGGATACGCAGCGGGAGCAGCGAGAGGGTGTACAGGACACCGAACGTGAGCAGGTACATGACGCGCATTATCATAGCCATAGCCTCCTTATACCTGCTGCATGTCGTGCAGCTTCTTGTAATAACCGTCTATGCGGAGCAGCTCCTCGTGGGTGCCTCGCTCCACGATGCGCCCTTCATGGATCACGCATATCTCGTCAGAGCTCTTGATGGTAGACAGGCGGTGAGCCACGGCTATGGTGGTACGCGTCTTCATCAGCCGTTCCAGCGCCTCCTGCACCAGCCGCTCGCTCTCGGTGTCCAGCGCCGAGGTGGCCTCGTCCAGTATCAGGATGGGCGGGTTCTTCAGGATGGCGCGGGCTATGCTGACACGCTGGCGCTGCCCACCGCTCAGACGGCCGCCGCGGTCGCCGATGTTGGTCTCGAACCCGTGCTCCGACTCGGTGATAAACTCGTAGGCATTGGCTATCCGGGCCGCCTGCTCTACCTCCTCGCGGGTGGCGTTCTCCACTCCGAAGGTGATGTTGTTGTAGAACGAGTCGTTGAAGAGGATGGCCTCCTGGTTCACGTTGCCTATGAGCTGTCTCAAGTCGTGTATGCCCAGGTCCTTGACGTTCACCCCGTCGATGAGAACCTCTCCCTCCTGCACATCGTAGTACCGGGGAATGAGGTCGAGCAGCGTAGACTTGCCCGAGCCGCTCTGCCCCACCAGGGCTACGGTCTTGCCCTTGGGGATGACCAGGTTGATGTCCTTCAGTATCCACTGCTGGTCGTAGCGGAACGACACATGGCGAAACTCTATCTGGTGTTCCAGGTCGTGGATGTGTACAGGGTGCTCTTTTTCACGGATGGTAATCTCGGCGTTGAGGATGCGGTCTATGCGCTCCATGCTGGCCAGTCCCTTGGGGATGTTGTAGCTGGCACGCGAGAACTCCTTGAGCGGGTTGATGATAGAGTAGAGCATCACCAGGTAGTAGATAAAGGTGGGGCCGCCCAGCGCGTGGCTGCGCAGCACCATGATGCCGCCGAACCAGAGTACGATGACTATCATCAGCGTGCCTAAGAACTCGCTCATAGGGTGTGCCGCCTGCTGCCGTATCTGGACGCGGGTGAGGCTGTCGCGGTAACTGCTGTTGGTGCGGTCAAAGCGGCGCTCCATCTTCTCCTCGGCGCAGAAAGCCTTGATGATGCGCAGTCCGCCCAGGGTCTCCTCGACCTGGCTCATGGTGTCGCTCCACAGCGCCTGGACGGTAATGCTGCTGGCCTTGAGCTTGCGCCCCACCGCGCCCATGAACCATCCGAACAGGGGGACGAAGAACAGCGTAAAGAGGGTGAGCTTCCAGCTGATGAAGATAAGCGCGCAGAAGTAGAAGAGTATCAGGATGGGGTTCTTGATAAGCATGTCTATCCAGGCCATGATACTGTTTTCTATCTCTTGTACATCGCCGCTCATGCGGGCTATGATGTCGCCCTTGCGCTCCTCGCTGAAGAAACCTAAGGACAGCGTGGTAATCTTGCGGTACAGTTCGTTGCGTATATCGCGTACCACGCCGGTACGCATAGGTATGATGGCTGCCGAGGAGAGGAAGTAGGCTCCCGTCTTGAGAAAAGTCATAAAGGCCAGCAGCAGTCCGATGAGCAGCAGGGTGGTCACGGGGTTGGTCAGGGCTATCAGCTCGTTGACATAGTAGCTGGCGTTGTTGGCCATTACCTCCTTGAGGTCGCCGCTGCCCCACGCCATGAGCGTGGTAGCCGTCTTGTACTCGCCTGTGTTGAACAGTATCTGTAGGATAGGTATGATGGCGGCAAAGGAGAAGATGTTCAATATCGCGGCAAGGATATTAAACACCACTGAGCCTACCAGGAAGCGCTTATAGGGGGGCAGGTAGCGCTTGAGGATTTGCATAAATTCCTTCATAATGATACAAAGATATGTCTTTTGTGTAGAAAAAGCAAGGTAAACCGTCAGTTTTTTTCCTGCGGCTTATATTTCCTCGCCGAAGAGGGTGGCGCTGGTGCTGCCGGTGATGCGTACGCGGATGGTCTGGCCCACATGGTGCGTGCCCTTGTCTACCACCACGGCCTTGTTCTGCTGGGTACGTCCCATGAGCTGCTCGCGGCTCCTCTTGCTGACCGACTCGAGCAGGATGTCGAACTCGTGTCCCTCGTCCTTGCGGTTCTGCTCAGCGCTCACGGCCGTCTGTACCTGTATGAGCTCGTTGAGCCGTGCTATCTTTACCTCCTCGGGCACATTGTCGGGCAGATGCTTGGCCGCGTAGGTTCCCGGTCGTTCAGAGTACTTGAACATGAACGCGCTGTCGAACCCCACCTCGCGTACCAGGCTCAGCGTCTCGGCGTGGTCGGCCTCGGTCTCGTCATGGTAGCCCACGAAGATGTCGGTGGTGATGCCGCAGTCTGGTATGATGCGCCGTATGTCGTCTATCTTACGCAGATAGTCCTCCCGGGTGTACTTGCGGTTCATCAGGTGCAGTATCTTGTCTGATCCGCTCTGTACCGGGAAATGGATATGGTGGCACAGGTTGGGCTCCTCGGCTATGGCGTAGAGTATATCGTTGGTCATGTCCTCGGGGTTGGACGTGGTGAAGCGCACCCGCATGTCGGGCACCGCGCGGGCCACCATGCGCAGCAGCTGGGCGAACGATGTAGAGCCTTCCTCGCGTTTGCCCGAGGGCGACAGGCCGTATGAGTTGACGTTCTGGCCGAGCAGGGTAACCTCGCGGAAGCCACGGCTGTGCAGGTCGGACACCTCGCGCAGGATGCTCTCTACGTCGCGCGACCGCTCGCGGCCACGGGTGTAGGGCACGATGCAGTAGTGGCAGAAGTTGTTGCAGCCACGCATGATGCTGACGAAGCCGCTGATGTGGGCCAGGCCGATGCGCTGGGGCACTATGTCGCGGTAAGTCTCCGTCTTGCTGAGGGCTATGTCGATGGCGTTGTGCCCAGTCTCGCACTGGGCTGTCATGTCGGGCAGGTTGAGGTAGCTGTCGGGCCCGCACACCAGGTTGGCATGGTGGTGGTCTATCAGGTCGTCCTTGACACGCTCGGCCATACAGCCCAGCACGCCCAGGATGAGCTGGCGGCCCCGTTTCTGCTCGGCGTGCAGGGTTTCCAGCCGGTTATATATCTTGTTCTCGGCGTTCTCGCGTATGCTGCAGGTGTTCAGGAATATCGCGTCGGCGCTGGCCTCGTCCTGGCACAGCTCATAGCCAGCCATCTGCATGATGGAGGCTACCACCTCTGAGTCGGCCACGTTCATCTGGCAGCCGTAGGTCTCTATATACAGTCGTTTCATTATCTTGTGGATGTTATTCGTTATCGGGATGATGGCCTGTGGGCGTATGGCCCCCGGCCGTAGGGGTGCTTAGCGCCGTCGGTGCTCGGCAGGCAGGGGTATGGCATACATCAGCACGGCATAGAGTACTATGCCCGTGACGAAGCCGGCTATGGCGTCGATGGCATAGTGGGCCTGGATGTACACAGTGGCCAGGCACAGCAGTATGTAGACGGGCAGCAGCGTGTAGAAGAGGCCCCGCCGCCGCGCGTGCCATAACAGCAGCATGCAGATGGTAGACACCCCGACGTGCGAGCTGGGGAAGGCGGCCGTGGGGCGCTCGCCGGCGGCCTTGGCGTTTTCTACCAGGTGGTAGAAGAACCCGTCGGCGTAGCCCGGTGTGGTAAGACAGGCCGTGTGGGTGTTGAAGTAGTGGCCCACGCTGGGGAATACGCCCGCTGCAATCTGCCCCACGCCCACCGCCTTGTAGTAATAGGTGGGGCCGGCCACCGGCAGCAGGTCAAAGACCACATAGTACACCATGAAGGCGGCTATGATGACAAAGGCGCACCGCGTGAACTCCTGGTAGCGGGCAAAGAAGTAGACCATCAGCACCAGCACCATCATGGGGTAGTAGGCGGCATAGCCCAGGCTCATCAGTTCGGACACCACGGCCGACGGCACGGCGCGGGCGAATACCAGGGCGGGCTGGAAGCCAAACAGGGCCTGCTCCCAGGAGGCAAATAGGTGGTCCAGGTTGGGCAGCACGCGGTTAATCTCGTACGTGTCGGGATACCACCAGGCCAGCAGCGCCATCTGTCCCGTCGCCCTGATAAGCAGGGTGGCCCGGCAGGGCACTATGCGGTACACTATCCACAGGGCCAGTGTCATGGCCACAGCCCGCACGCGTCCCCATATCATGGAGTCGGGGTTGGCCAGCTTGGTGTAGGTAAACAGGATGATGAGCAGCGTGAGCACGGTATAGCCCATGACTACCCACTCCATGGCGAGCAGCCCGCGGCGCGGCGAGCGCTCTATGCGGAATATGTCGATAATAGTTTTCAATGTCCGAAATCGTTTTAGGGTCGTTGCTTACAGCCATCCCTCCTGCCGGTACCAGGCGATGGTCTCGGCCACGCCCCTTTCCAGGTCGTAGTGAGGGTGATAGCCCAGCTCGTCCATGGCGGGCTCTGTGTCGCAGCGCCAGTTGCGCTGGCGCAGGATGTTAAACTTGTCGCGGTTGAGTGCGCTGATGCGCCCCGTGGCCTGGGCCACCATCTCGGCCACGCCCGTTACCAGGCGCAGGCACCACACTGGTGCGGTGACGCGTATCCACCAGGGGTTGCCCAGGGCTCGCCGTATCAGGTTACTGAAGTCGGCCGAGCGGTACACGTTGCCGTCGCTCAGGAAATACTTGCGGCCGTTCATGCCGTGGTTGAGGGTGAGGAACACCGCCTGTACCACGTCCTTGACATAGACAAACGTGATGTCCTGGCGGCGGAACCCCACGGCGAAGTCTACGTGGTTCCTGATGCTCTTGGCCATCATGTAGTAGTCCTTTTCCCTCGGGCCGTACACGCCGGTGGGCCGTAGGATGACCGAGGGGAACCCCGTGCCCACCGACTCGATGAACCGCTCGGCCCTAAGCTTGCTCTTGCCGTAGGCGGTGTTGGGCCGGGGATAGTCGTGCTCGGTTATCTCCTGGTATGGCTGTTCCTCGCGTATGGCGCCCATCACGCTGAGCGAGCTGAGGTACACAAACCGGTGTATGGGCATCTGTAGGCTGATGAGAGCCTTCACCAGCCGCTTGGTCCCCTCTGTGTTAATCTCGTAGAAGTCCTCGGGGTGCAGGCACTTGGTGACCCCGGCAGCGTGGATGACATAGTCGAACGTGTGAGGTCTCAGGGCGTCCTCCAGGCGTTCTTGCGACGCGAAGTCGAGTTCTATAAAATGTATGCGCGGGTCGGCCAGATATCTCTTGGAGCTGGTGGGTCTGATGGCGGCCCATGTTTCCATGCCCTGGCGTAGCGCCTCTTCGACAATGAAGCTGCCTATGAAGCCACTGGCACCCGTTACGAGTATTTTCATGAATGGTGAAATTCTAAATCAGACTGCAAAATTACATGAAAATAAGTGTATTACAAAATAATTACGGTCTTTTGTTGTGTTTCGGCCCCTGTGGCAGCCCTTTTCCCGCTCTTTTCCGGCCCCCCAAAGACCAGGGCGGCTTTCCGGTGGTTACCTGGGCGTGCTACTCATACTGTCTACTTGGGTTAGGGGTAAAAAAAATGGACTCCGCTGAGTCCAAAACCTTGTTAACCTTAAATCTAATACTATGAAAAACACGTTGCAAAGGTAGCGCTAATGGCTCATACCGCCAAGCAAATGGCTGTGGAAATATTGCCGATGGTATTTTTCTTGACATAAATCAATCAACTGGTTATAAATGAGCGCCATACACGCCCTGTCATATTTTACCGTGTCCCTCCCTGTCGTCGCCTTGCTATATGGGTTGTCCTCAGTACCTGTGATATCCCCTCTGCAGTCCCGCAGAGATTATCAAAAAGCGCTGAAAAACAAAAAATATCAGTTTTTATTTTGTTTTATATCCAAATTTGTGCTACCTTTGCAGCAGTATTAAGTACGAGAACAGTAGTAGTTGGAATTTCGGCAAGGCTGAAGGGCTGTCGGGGTTCCATTATTTTATTGTTTTCTGCACAAGTTGAACTAATAAAAAACATAACAAGTATTATGGCTTACATGTCGCAAGAGGGCTACGATAAACTCGTGGCCGAGCTTCACAGGCTCGAAGCAGTAGAACGTCCCAAGGCATCAGCCGCAATAGCTGAAGCCCGTGACAAAGGTGACCTGAGCGAGAACTCGGAGTACGATGCCGCCAAGGAGGCCCAGGCACACCTTGAGAGTAAAATAAACAAGATGAAACTGACCATCGCAGAGGCCAAGATAGTCGACGTGTCGCGTCTGAGCACCGACATGGTACAGATTATGTCCAAGGTGGAGATGACCAACCTGGCCAACCAGGCCAAGATGACCTATACCATCGTGAGCGAGAGCGAGGCCAATATCCGCGAGGGCAAGATATCTATCCAGACACCTATTGCCAAGGGTCTGCTCAACAAGAAAGTGGGCGACGTGGCCGAAATCAAGATTCCCAGCGGACTTATCCGCCTGCGTATCGATAAAATCTCAATCGAATAATATGGCCACGATATTCTCTAAGATAGCCGCAGGAGAGATTCCGAGCTACAAGTGTGCCGAGAGCGCCGACTTCTACGCCTTTCTGGACATCAGTCCCCTTACCAAGGGCCATACGCTGGTCATCCCACGCAAGGAGGTCGACTATATCTTTGACATGGACGACCAGGACTTAGCTGCTTTCCAGCTTTTCGCTAAGAAGGTGGCCACCGCCATACGCGCCGCCTTCCCCTGTAAGAAGGTAGCCCAGGTGGTGCTGGGCCTGGAGGTGCCCCACGCACACATCCATCTGATGCCTATCAACTCGGAGGCCGATGTCGACTTCCGTAAGGAGCACCTCAAGTTAGAGGCCGACGAGATGCAGGCCATAGCCGACCGCATCTACACCGAGTTTAAGAAGCTCTGATGCCCACGGGTCTGGCTCAGACCTGTACATATACCAGCCGCCGATACGCCATCGCCCCTATGGGGAGCCGACAGCGTATCGGCGGTTTAGCGTTGAGGGCCACCGCTAAGTGGCCGATGGCCCTACATTATATAATCAACATCTCCGGCCGAAGCCGGCTGTATGGTCAGTCTATCGGCAGGGCACTCCAGCAGGCCACCGATGCCTTTACATAGCCTATGGTGCCGTTGCAGTCTACCCGGTACCAGCCTTTCTTTACGCCTAAGCACCTGGCCGAGTCGGGGATGCTGTTCTTCTGACTCTCCAGACGGCCCACTACAGGTGCCTGGGTACTGGGGCGCTGGCGTATGTTTACCGTGCCGCTGTCCTTGCGGCCACAGACCCAGCCCTTGCCCTTGGCGGCCGACCATAGCTCTATCTTGCTGGTCTTCTTGTCCACCCATCCGTCGTCCTGTCCCATTACATGGTACTTGTCAGAACTTTCTGCAAGATACTCATAGGCGCTGCCATTGTCGGTTACTACCATCTTGACAGTCTTGGCAGACTGCGCCTGTGCGCTCAAGCCTGTCATGGTTATCAGACAGGCGAGCCAGAATTTTCCTGTTGTCATCTCCTATAATATAATAAGGTTATACATAGTCGTCGCCACGCTTCATCTGCAGGTCGTACACGTACTTGCGTATCAGCGCCGACGAGTCTTCCTTGCGGCAGATGAGCAGCACGTTGCCCTCCTCGGCCACGATAAACCCGTCAAGCCCGTTGACGACCGCCAGGCGGCCCTTGGGCAGTTTGATGATGTTGTTGTGTGCCTCGTCGGCTATCACGTCAGAGTCTATAATCACGTTGTCGCCCTCCGTGCGGCTCATGGCCTCGTAGATGTTGTGCCAGGTGCCCACGTCGGCCCACCCGAAGTTGCACCTCATGACATATACATTCTCCGACTTCTCCAGTATGCCCCGCTCGATAGACATGTTGGGGTACGAGGGGAAGTTCTCGGTGACATAGCGGTCTTCCTCCTCGACGGTCCACGACGGATGGGCCATGTCGAGCCGTCGCAGTACCAGCGGGAGCATCTGGCAGAAGGTGTGGAACAGGAACGGGATGTTGGCCAGGAACATGCCCGTGTTCCAGAAGAACTCGCCGCTCTCGTAGAACATGCGGGCGAACTCGCGGTCGGGTTTCTCTGTAAACGACTGCACCCTGTACACCTCGCCTACGGCCACCTCGCCCTGCTGTATGTAGCCATAGCCCGGCTCCGGACGGGTGGGCTTTACGCCCATGGTAAGCAGGCAGTCGTGGGCCGACACGAAGTCAAATCCCTCGTTGACATTGCGCCCGAAGGCAGCCTCGTCCAGCACCATCTGGTCCGACGGTATGGCCAGCAGGTTGGCCCTGGGGTTCAGGTGGTTTATCCGGTGACAGGCCCAGGCTATGCTGGGCGCCGTGTTGCGGTGTATGGGCTCGGCCATGATATGGTCGGGCGCCACCTCGGGCAGCTGCCTGCGCACCAGGTCCATGTACTCCTGGTTGGTGTTGATGTATATGTTGTCCAGGGGCAGCAGTCGGCGCATGCGGTCAAATGTCTGCTGGAGCAGCGTGCGGCCACTGCCGAAGAAGTCGATAAACTGCTTGGGATACTGCTCACGGCTGCACGGCCAGAGACGGCGCCCCTTACCGCCGGCGAGTATGACACAGTAGTTATTGTTTATGTTAGTCATTGTACGATTACGATGTGAATATGTTCTGGTGGCGAAGATAACCAATATCCACGAACGGCGCAAACTTTTTAAGATTTTTCTTACAAAACTTTGTTATCTCGGAAAAATCATTTATCTTTGCAGCCGACTTATCAGCTAAGTCTGCGGCCCAGATGGCGGAATCGGTAGACGCGCTGGTCTCAAACACCAGTGGAGCAATCCGTGCCGGTTCGACCCCGGCTCTGGGTACTGAATTGGGAGAATCGGCAGATTCTCCCAATTTTGTTTTTGGCACATTCCACATTATTATTAATAGAGCGATGGACACTACGACAACCGAACAGCTTTTCAGACGTATCGAGGCCCTGGCCGACCTGACTGCCGCCACCCCCGATGTGCGCAACAAGAACCTGCACGCCGTGCTGGTACAGGTGTGCTACGAGGGCGTCCGCGACACCCAGATGGCCTTTGGCAACCTCTTCGCCCAGATAGACTATCTCTGCCGGGCCCATGGCGTGGGCGCTGCCGACACCGTGGCCATCCAGACCATGCGCCGCCACTCTAACGGGGCCGAGGCCATTGCCGACGACGACTGGCGCTATGACCTGCGTGCCCTGGCCCTGCTCGTGTCGGCCGTGGGCAACGAGCCCGTACCCCCTTACCTCGTGGGGCGCATCCCCGTGACCGGCCGCCGTGCCACGGGCCGCCCGGCGGTAGGCCGCCGCTATCTGCGCTGTGTGGTGAGCCATGCCGACGACCACTACATCTATGCCTATGCCGACCGCGACGACACCGCGCCCACGGTGAGGGTGGCCTACGGTGCCCATGAGTACCTGCGGCCCCTGCTCCGCCGTGGCACGCAGCTCAATCTGCTCGACTGCCATGGCGACGACCCTATTGAGCCGTCGCTCATAGTCCTGGAGCCCGACTACCTGGTCGACATAAGCGCCATAGCACGCTGCTTTACCGACTATGGCCATCACCCCCTGTCCTATACCGTCAACAGGCTGGCCAGCGCGGCCAACTCGCAGGCCATCCTGCTGGGTAACTTTGCCGGCCGGGCCCTGGACGACATCATCAACCATGCCGGCGACTACGACTGGCACGACACGCTGCGCGCCAGTTTCCGTGAGCGCGCCATGGAGTACTGTACCTGTCCCGACTTCAGCTCGCACGAAGACTTTAAGACCGCCGCCCTGCGCCAGGTAGACAACCTGCGCGGCATAGTGGCCCACCTGTTTGGCCCCGGTGGTGCCGGCGAGCGACGCCAGGGCTACGACCGTGCCCGTGCCATCCTGGAACCCTCGTTTGTATGCGAGCAGCTGGGCGTCCAGGGCCGCGTGGACCTTATGACTACCGACCTGCGCCTCCTGGTGGAGCAGAAGTCGGGTGCCAACTACAACATACAGAGCGGCCACCCCAACCGCTACGGCTCTTACCAGAAGGAAGACCACTATGTACAGCTGCTGCTCTACGCCGGCGTGCTGCGCTACAACTTTGGCCGTCGTCACAGTCAGACCGACCTGCGCCTGCTCTACTCTAAGTACCCCCTGCCCGGCGGCCTGGTCAGCGTGAACTACTACCAGGCCCTCTTCCACGAGGCCATAGCCTTCCGCAACCGTATCGTGGCCCAGGACTATGCCTATGCCCGCCAGGGTTTCGGCCCCGTCATAGACCGGCTCACCCCCGAGACCCTCAACGAGCGTCAGATAGGCGGCCGCTTCTATACCGACTACATATACCGGCAGCAACAGCAGTTGCTGGGCCCGCTGCACACCCTGAGTCCGGTGGCCCGGGCCTACCTGGCCGCCATGGCCACCTTTGTGTACCGCGAGCAGCTGGCCGCCAAGGTGGGCGCGCACGAGGGCGTGGGCACCAGCATGGCCGACCTGTGGAACATGCCCCTGGCCACCAAGCGCGAGATGGGCAATATATATACCGGGCTGACCATTATGGCCAAGGAGCGGAGCAGCGGGCGCGGGGGCTACGACACCGTCACCCTGCGGGTGCCCGACCAGGGGGCCGACTTCCTGCCCAACTTCCGCACGGGCGACATGGTGTACCTGTATGCCTATCAGGGTGAGCCCGACGTGCGCCGCGCGCTGCTCTTCAAGGGCTCGCTCACCGATATACATACCCACCGCATCACCCTGCACCTGAACGACGGCCAGCAGAACCCCCAGATACTGGCCGAGGGCACCTATGCCGTAGAGCACGGAGGCTCTGACAGCACCTTTACGGCCCAGCTGCGCAGCCTGCGCGAGCTGGTGAGCAGCCCGGGGCCACGGCTGGACCTGCTGCTGGGGCAGCGCCAGCCCACGGCCGACCACTCGCGCCAGCTCACGCGGCCCTATAGCCCTGCCTACGACGACATACTGCTCCGGGCCAAGCGTGCCAACGACTTCTTCCTGCTCGTTGGTCCGCCCGGAACCGGCAAGACGTCGATGGCGCTGCGCTTTATGGTCCAGGAGGCGCTGACCGATGAGGGCGCCAGCCTGCTGCTTATGTCGTACACCAACAGGGCGGTCGACGAGATATGCGCCATGCTCGACGAGGCCGCCATAGACTATCTGCGCATAGGCGGCGCGTACACCTGCGACGCCCGCTTCCGTCCCCATCTGCTGGACAGCCGGCTGGGAGACGCGCCACGGCTGGACCAGGTACGCCGTACCCTCGTGTCGGCCCGCGTGGTGGTGGCCACCACGTCTACCCTGCAGAGCCGGGCCTACCTGTTCGAGCTGCGGCAGTTCAGCTTGGCCATCGTGGACGAGGCGAGCCAGATACTGGAGCCCTCGGTGGTGGGGCTGCTGGCCCGCGTGCCCCGGTTCGTCCTCGTGGGCGACTACAAGCAGTTGCCTGCCGTGGTACAGCAGCCGGCGGCCCTCTCGCGGGTAGACGACCCGCTGCTGCGCGACATGGGGCTCTACGACTGCCGCGACTCGCTCTTCGAGCGCCTTTACCGCCGCGAGCTGGCCCTGGGCCGTACCGACTTTGTGGGCATCCTGCGCCGCCAGGGCCGTATGCACCCCGACGTGGCCGAGTTTCCCAACCACATGTTCTACCGTCGCGAGCGGCTGCAGTGCGTGCCGTTGCCCCACCAGGGCGAGTCGTTTATCTATCCGCAGGATGTGGCCGCTCCGGCCGACGATGCCCTGGGGAGGCTGATGCACACCTGTCGCAACCTGTTCCTGGCCTCGGCCACCAACATGGCCCCCACCCAGTCGGACAAGGTAAACCCGGCCGAGGCCCAGACGGTGGCCCGTCTGCTCGGGCGCATATACTGTTACTACGGTGCCCACTTCGACGCGGCCCATACCGTGGGTGTCATCGTGCCTTACCGCAACCAGATAGCTATGATACGCCACTGTCTGGAGGCCACGGGCATAGAGGCGCTCGGGCACGTCACCATCGATACGGTAGAGCGTTACCAGGGTTCGCAGCGCGACATCATCATCTACTCTTTTACCATCCAGCATGTCTATCAGCTCGACTTCCTGACGGCCAACTGTTTCGAGGAAGACGGACACGTCATAGACCGCAAGCTCAACGTGGCCCTGACCCGGGCCCGCAAACAGCTCATCCTGACGGGGCACGAGCCCACGCTGCGCCACAACGCCCTCTTTGCCCGGCTTATAGACCATGTGGCCAGTCGTGGCGGCTATGTGCCGGCCGAAGACCGCTGATTGGCTGACTGGCATTGTAAGATTTTTTCAGACAATGTATAAATATACATTTCGGGCGTCAGGCTGCCGTGCGGGTGCTTTTTGAGCTTCTGTAGTTAGCCTGTACGCTCGCCGAGGGTACAGCGGTGACGAAAAAGCCCATTTTCGGACCACCCGAAAACCATCATTTTTTTGCTCGCGATGGTCATTACGATCCTAATGACCATCGCGAGCAAAAAAATGACCATCGCGGCGACCCTGAAAACCGACCTCGCGAGAGCTGAAAATAGCGGCGCGAGAGGTGCTAAATGCTGCTATTTTGTAAAAGGTTGTTACTTTTGTGTTCCTCGCGAGCCCCCCGAACGCCCCCAATGGCCTCGAAAACCGTCCTGGTTTGATGAAATTTTCCGGAAACCAGGCCCCGGAAAACGGGCGTCATGGCTGTATATTTATACATTATGGCCTCGGATTTTGCATAAATATACAGCGACGTGTAAAGGTTTTTCGCCATTTTTTCCCTGGTTGTAGCGATGGTGTAGGCGATGGCTTGCGCTCTGTGAGGGTGCTTGGACAGCGTGTATGGCCTGCCCGGCCCGGTCAGCAGCTGCCGGGCGGCCCGCCGAGACAGGGGCACCGCGGGCCATAAGGTGCCGCAGAAGGCTCAGGGGAATGACAAAATGAACGGAAAACAATAAAAATCCGTGCACTTTGCTTGTTGGTTTCGCTGAAAATAACTACTTTTGTCGTGTTAATGACGACAATCTATTGGAAAAGATGGAAAAAGTAGACAAACTTGATAAAAAAATATTGGGCATACTGTCTAAGAATGCCCGTATGCCGTTCAAGGACGTAGCCGCCGAGTGCGGCGTGTCGCGGGCGGCCATTCACCAGCGTGTACAGCACCTCATAGACAACGGGGTGATAACCGGCAGCGGTTTCTACGTGAACCCCAAGAGCCTGGGGTACTCTACCTGTACCTACGTGGGGCTCAACCTGGAGCGCGGCAGTATGTACAAGAAGGTGGTGGAGCGCCTGCAGACCATACCCGAGATAGTGGAGTGCCACTTTACCACGGGCTCGTACACCATGCTTATTAAGTTGTACGCCCGTGACAACGAGCAGCTCATGGACCTGCTCAACAACCAGCTGCAGACCATCCCCGGCGTGGTGTCGACAGAGACCCTCATCTCGCTCGAACAGAGTATCAAGCGCGAGATAGCCGTGTCGCCCGATGCCGACGAGGAGTAGGGTGGGCTGGCTGTTCACACTTAACTTATAGACTATGGAAGATTTCGATATAGAGGCGCGTCTTCTTGATATTTATTCTGCCTATCCCGAGGGTGAAAGCCGCCCGGTGATAGGCATTACTGCTAATTATGCAGAGGGCGACGCCACACTGCGCGACAGATACTACCGCCAGGTGGAGGCTGCGGGGGGAGTGCCCCTGATAATTCCGCCGGTGGCCGACCGCCACGTAGTCATCAGCACGCTGAGCCGCATAGACGGACTGCTGCTCACGGGTGGGGCCGACTACAACCCACTGTGGGCCGGCGAGGAGCCTTGCCGGAACCTGGGTGGCGTCAACGCCGAGCGCGACCTGCCCGAACTGTTGCTCACACGGCTGGCGTACAACCGCCAGCTGCCTATGCTGGGCATCTGCAGGGGCATACAGACGCTGGCCATGGCCCTGGGCGGACGGGTGGCCCAGCATATAGACACCACGATAAAGCACTCGCAGGACGCGGCCCGCACGGAGCCTACGCACACCGTCGGGGTAGAGCCCGACTCGACCCTATACAAGCTATACCGTACACCTAAGCTGTACGTCAACTCGTTTCACCATCAGGCGGTGGCCAGTACCGGCCCGCGGTTCAAGGTTACAGCCAAGGCGGCCGACGGCACCATCGAGGCCATGGAGAGCAGCGAACTGAAGTCTGTCATGGGCGTGCAGTGGCACCCCGAGTGGCTGGGCGAGGCCGGGCTGCCACTCTTCAAGTGGCTGGTTGACGCCGCCGCAACCTTCGCCCAGGCCCGCCGGGTACACAGCAGGGTGCTCACGCTGGACACCCACTGCGACACGCCTATGTTCTTCCCCCAGGGGGTAGACTTCGGACGGCGCGACAACCGCATCCTGGTAGACTTGCACAAGATGGCCGACGGGCAGATGGACGCTACCACCATGGTGGCCTATCTGCCACAGCCCAAGGAGGGGCAGAACTTCGCGGAGATAGCTCCGCTGCCGGCCGCGTCGCCCCGGGCATACGCCGACCTCATCTTCGACCGCATAGGCGACATCCTGCAGCGCTACAGCCAGGGCGTGCGCCAGGCCCGGACACCGCAGGAGCTCTACCGGAACAAGGCCGATGGACGGAAGTCTATCGTGCTGGGCATCGAGAACGGACTCGCCCTGGAGCACGATGTGGCCAATGTGCGCCACTTTGCCGACAGGGGCGTGGTGTACATCACGCTCTGCCACAACGGCGACAACGATATATGCGACTCGGCACGTGGCTGCGCCACCCATGGCGGCGTGAGCGACTTTGGCATGAGTGTTATCCACGAGATGAACCGCCAGGGGCTTATGGTAGACCTCTCCCATGCGGCCGAATCGAGTTTCTACGATGCTCTCGACATCAGTACCACACCCATCGTGTGCAGTCACAGTAACTGCAAGGCGCTCTGCGATGTGCCGCGCAATCTGACCGACGACCAGTTGCGGGCCTTGGCGCGCAAGGGGGGCGTGGCCCATACCACGCTGTACCACGGTTTTCTGCGGCGCGAGGGCGAGGCTACGCTCCTGGATGCCATCGCGCATCTGGAGCACGCCATCGACATTATGGGCATAGACCATGTGGGACTGGGCACCGACTTTGACGGCGACGGGGGCGTGCGCGGCATAGCCGATGCCTCGGAGGTGGTCAACTTTACCATCCAGCTGCTGCGGCGCAGGTACAGCGAGGACGACATCCGCAAGATATGGGGTGGCAACTGGCTGCGCGTAATGGCCATGGTTCAACAGAGTAAACAGGCATGATACCTATGACACGTAAGATGAAGATAATGATAGGAGGGGCTGCCGTCGCAGTGGCGGTGGCCGTAGCGGTGGCTGCCGTCAAGGGTCGTACTTCGGGTACGGACATGGCCGAGGCTGCCGATGAGATAGAGAAGGCTGAGCCCGTGGGGCCTGCGTTCAGCGCCGACAGCGCCTATGCCTTTACCAAGGCGCAGTGCGACTTTGGCCCGAGACCCATGAACACCGAGGCCCACGACCGCTGTGGCCGCTGGATAGCCGACAGGTTCAGGCAGTATGGATGCGAGGTGAGCATACAGCGGGCCGACCTGAAGGGCTACGACGGCACCATGCTCAGGAGCCAGAATATCATAGCCCGCTGCCGTCCGGAGCTCACGGAACGTGTGCTGCTCTGTGCCCACTGGGACAGCAGGCCATGGGCCGACAACGACCCTGACTCGGCCAACTGGCATAAGCCTATCTTAGCGGCCAACGATGCCGCCAGCGGGGTGGCCGTGATGCTCGAGATAGCCCGACTTATACAGCGCGACACCACGCTCCGTGTGGGGGTAGACTTCGTGTGCTTCGATGCCGAGGACTGGGGCACTCCCCAGTGGGCACAGGGCCAGGACAGCGAGGATAGCTGGGCGCTGGGTGCGCAGTATTTCGCGGCCCATCTGCCTCAGGGCTTCAGTGTACGCTATGGCCTGCTCCTGGACATGGTGGGCGGCCAGGGTGCGCGCTTCTACCAGGAGGGCGTGTCTAAGCAGTATGCCGGTGAAGTGGTCAAGAAGGTGTGGCGCGCAGCCCGCAAGGCTGGCTATGGGGGCTATTTTCCCCGTCAGGATGGTGGCATGATAACCGATGACCACGTGCCCCTCAACGAGGTGGCCCGCATACCCACGGTCGACATCATCGCGTATTACCCCGATTGTCAGCAGAGCAGCTTCGGTCCCACCTGGCACACGCTCAGCGACGATATGGAGCACATAGACCCTGCGGTGCTCAAGGCTGTGGGCCAGACGCTCATCCAGGTGCTGTACACCGAGGAGTAGGGAGCACCTCGGTGCGGCTCTTGGCCGCCTTCTCTTCCCCCGAATGGTTTCTTGGTGTCGCCCTCAACCTTTGCGTGCTGCATGATAACGCGATAGTGCGAGCTCCTGCATGTGACATTTCTATTATTGGCTGTGTGTTCATCCCTGTCCCATGTACACAGGGATGAGTCCAAAAGAGACCTGGCTTATTCAGTATTTACGGCGCCTGTCGTAAGCTTCTATCCTGATGTCCTTTATGATATAGTCCTTGAGCTTATAGGCTATACCATAAGGGGAGATATTATCAGGCAGAGATTTGCCAAAGTCGTAAAAGCTATCCACGTATGGTGGCATAAAGTCAACATCAAAGGTAACAGCGTACACAGCTTTCATTGTATCGCGCGGTAGAAAAGAATTTTCCATGGGCCGTAACCAAGCACCGCAAATATAGCTCTCATTGTTAGGGTCGACAGATGGCGAAGTATTGTGGACATAGCATCCTTTCAGAGGCATTTCGCGCATATATAGCTCTAACAGTTCACCAAACTTTTTGCCTACGAAGTAGCTACGCTGTTGATGAAAATTCTGTTTTAAGAAGGCTATAGTATCGCCTTTAAATTCCTTCATAGAATGATAAGTAAAGCTCTGAGCTTTCATTGTAGTCGCTCCTATCATAGAAATGACTATAAAAAATAAGACTCTTTTCATTATCTACAGTTTTTAATGTTTATATATTTCCCATTCTCACGCTTAAAGGCACCATACGAGGTGAAGAAAGTCTCTATTTCACCCCCTGCGTCTTTGTCATTCTCTATTTTTACTAGCGAAATGCCAGCATCAAAATATGTTAAGATTCCAACCATGATATTATTAAGATATGCTTTTTTCCCATATCTAGCAAATGATTCTTCATTATGCTCAGACATTAAAAAAGTTTTTATGTCATTTGTATTTACCATATCCCAATATCCTGTTTCTTTATTTACACAACTTTTATACTTGTCATAAAATTCTTTTGCCTTGTTCCGATTTGTAATAGTCGCACAATAATAGGTGTCTGTACAATCATCCCAAGCCATTATAGTGTTCAGATTGGGATGCCCCTCTGCATTTTGCACCAATGTCATTATATCTATTGCTGAAATTCCAGACCCATTAGGGTGGTTATGAATAATAGCTATTGCAGCTTGATCGCTTTCACCAATTTTCACGCCACATCTATAGGGCTGATTATCAGTTCTTATTTCAGATATGCCACAGCCTCTGTTGTCTCCATAAAAAGAGAAATCCCGTAAGACAGTAGTCCACTCCACTTTACGATTTGAAGCGACACTATCTTTAAAATAAGAAAAACTGTATAAATTTTCAGTGCCAACAGAGAACTTATATGTATTTCCTATCTTTTCGTAGGCTAAACGAACCTGCTTTTTACTTCTCTGCATTAATGTATCAACGCAATCCTCCACTGGACGTTCTGGTTTTTTTTCATTTTTGCCATTACCGCCTCCTGATGTTCCTCCACTTACATCAGACCCAATATCGCCAATATTTCCTCCTCCGTCGCTATCTATATACGGTAAATTGCCCCACGGGCTAAACAAGTTACCCCAATACCCACCTCGAGGGCGAGGGGCGGTAATTTCTACTTCTGGAAGTTCTATCTCTCCGATGTCAGAACTATCAGCATCCGATAAACGAGTAAATTGTTTTTTCAAACCATTATATAATTTTTTAGAAGAAACCAACCGCCCTTGCTGATTATAGTAATATCGTTGTCCCGTAAGGTCATAATACCAAATTGACATAACCCTATTTCTATGGTATGCCAGAGTAGGTTTGTCCTCTACGAACCAGAGTTCACGAATATGTGTATCACCCTTGAAAAAAGAAATAGCATAAGTGCGAATAGGCTGACACTTTAAGCTATCTACGGTTGATACAGAATCACAGAGATAGCGTACAATTGGGATATATACCCATAAACTATCATCAAAATTCTGAAACCGAGCAAATTTACATTTCACATCTTGAGGTGAATATTGGTGCAAATTTAAATACCCTTATTTCCGCAACACTATTATAAATTAAACTTTTTAAGTACCTGAGCAACAAAAAGTTGCCCAGGATTTTGCC
>CAKPRX010000008.1 GCA_934183135.1 uncultured Prevotella sp. | reverse complement strand
GCATAAGTTCCCGCAGCCCGATGGTAACCGCTGACCGCCACCGGGCAGCCCGCTCCCATCAGTCTACGGCAAAGGTAAGCATAAAAACTGAGATAAGGGTGCGTAACGCCGTTTTTTTTACAATCGGCGCCATTGTCGCTTTTTTTCAAGCCCACATAAGAAAAGTAATCGTCCATATTACCTTAGATTAGCAGACCCTATTTATCTTTTTCCTCGCCATTCTTGCGGGATTCCTGCTGATTATTTGTTTGTTAGTTTCTTGCATTTTAGGATAACATATCCATCAATCCCCGAAGCGTCTAACGAGCAAGATTCAGGAAGTGTATGGTAATATCGTAAATCTCTTGCGGCTATAGGGTAGAAGTCATCATTTGAAACATTATATATATCATATCCATAATTCCGCAAAGTTTCACGAATTTGATGGAATAAAGGTTGCTGAAAATATTCTATTTCCGATTCTCTCTTTTTCCAATAGCTCTTGCCAATATTCAGATTGGCGATACCGCAAACTTTCATAGACAGCTCAAGACATTTTACATCACCAAATTCTTTGTTGGCTTTAATTTTACTCAAAGCATAATCCAACAAATCTATCTCCATTTTATCGTCTACAGGAAATGTCAGTTCTTCTTTCGCCTGTGAATTTCCCGAGAGAGATATAACGACAGTTTTCTTGGAAATAGCTACAAATCCTACCACCACAGCAGACCTTTTTCCATTATTTACAAAGAAATATTCATAATGCATTTCTTCCAAAGGAAAGTCACCTCCTATATATTTCCTCGAGATTCTTTTTTCTTCGTCTATATGATATTCTTGTCTATCCTTGCAACATATATATATACAAGAAAAAAGCAAAAAGAAAATTCCGTATAATATAAGACTTGCTATTTTCTTCATAAGCCGTATTAATGAAAGATGTTTGTCCGATACATATAATCATAGGGACTACCTCCGTAGTAATCCATGACATTTACGTGGGAAGCCCAATTCCCTCTATATACAATATCGACATGTCCTGTTATACTTTGATTTTGCCATTCTTTGCCAGGAAACATATAGGCCAATCCGTTTTTTGCATAATTAGGATTTGATATCACAGCCACCAGTCTAACAGGCGAATCTTTAGAACACAAATATTTATTGAAATCTTCCGCTTTCAAGAAGTATCCTTTACCATCTTCCCCCTCCATCGTTCCGTTAACATTCGGTATGTCATATCCTGCTTCATTCAATGCCAGACTCAAGCGGATGGCGCACGAATTTCTAACATCATCTTTTATTGCCGCCAAGTCTCCTCCTATCTGCTCGCAAAGTTCTTTGGCAGATACAATTTCCCAATGATTGCTTTTTATCCGCCATGACGTTTTAATATAGGCATTATAGATTTTTTTGATTTGCCTGTCATATAGTCTCCTCTCATGGACTTGATGGTTTAACAAAGCAATCGCCAACCCCTGCGTCGCTCCTTGTATGAAATTCCCTCCAGTAGCCCATGCTACAGATCCACCTATTGCCATTGTTGAAACTGTCATTAAGCCAAAGTTTAGATTTATTTCACGGGCATATGTTCCAATGGCAGAAGCGGCAAAGCCCGACACAAAGGCACTTCCGAACTTTCCTCCGTCCAATGCGGAGATGGCACCACTGGCAAGTCCGTGCGCTCCAGCCCGGAGCAGTTCGTGCCCGATGATGCCAACCCCTCTGAACACTTCGCCGATGCCATAGCTTGCAGCAGAGGACAAAAGGCTCAATGCACCCGCCTTCCACACATTCTTACCCTCGAAGCCCGCCTGCATCATGCTACTTGCCATATTGAACATCGCAAAGGCGAATATCTCCAGAAAGGCATTGCCGCTCGGGTCAGTATATCTCAGCGGATTATTCAGACAGTAGCTGTAGCGGTTGAAGTTCTGGCTGTTGGCTGGCATCTGCACATAGTTGTCGGGGCTGAAGAATCTGCCGAGAACAGGGTCGTAAAGGCGGCCGTTCATGTTGATGATGCCAAACTCGTTCAGCATTTCGTGCCCTGTGTAGCCACGGTGCAGACCTATATAATTATGTAGTACCGTCTGTTTGCCCCATGCGTCGTAGCCCGCGTTGAAAACTTTGTTTCCGTTTTCGTCTGTCACGGAGAGAATGCTGCCCAAATGGTCGGCGAAGGCAAGGTAATAGTTTGTTTCGCCATTCTCCCTGATTACAAACGTGTTGCCGTCAAGGTAATAAAATTCGCGTGTTACGCCGTCTTCTGTTGTCTTTTCGTAGTTGCCCACATAGACGGTGCTTCTTTTAATCGTATCATTGGACAACAATTCCGTGTACCACCGTTGCTGGCCAGGCCCATAGACGAAATCCATCCAGAGATTCTTACCCGTATCCTCTATCCTGTCTATCTTTCCCAAGTCATTAAAAGTGGTGTTCAACGCTTCATTAGGTATTTGCCCATCTGCGTTTTCCACTTCCGTGACCGCATGGGGGGCGCACGTTAGCATCGTATGAGTAGTTGCCAACGCCCGTCTTAAAGAGAATATTACCGTTAGGGATGTAGGCGAAGCCGTAGCTGCCAGTTCCCTCTCTTGTGCATAAACCATTTTACTTCTCTATCTCCATTTATAGCCGTTCAATATACCCCATAACTGCCAATCCCATAAAGGCTGTAGCTATCCCTCCTATAACAAACAGGAATGTTATCCATTTCCATTTTTTATGCCATCGTTCATCCTTTTTCTCAAATTTCTTAAAATATTTCAAATAACGGTCTTTGACAAACACGGCGTTGTATGCGGGAATAGCACAAATTCCTATTGGAATAGCTATCAAAAGAGCCACCATACCAGTATTTAATTCTCCCCATTTTCTCTCTGCTATTCCAATAATAACAAATGACAAGGAAATAGAATACCCCGAGTAGAAATAGCCAAACCAATGATCTGCCCATCCTATACTAAAACTGTTTTTTCGGTTATAGAAAAAAGCATTCAGATTCTTCTGTTCTTTGGACAAACGCTCATGATATTTTTTTCTATATGCTTTTGTAAAAAGATACTTGGGGATAGGAGCAAGTAGGACATATACTATTTTTCCTACAAAATCACCAATTTTTTTTTCATTGAGCCAAAGACAATAATGTACTGCATTTAAAAAATACTCAACTTTTTTTTCTTTCACAAACATATTATTTCTCTATTTATCTTACATAGATTCTATCAAATGCCATTTCTCCCAACTCACCAATGCACTCAGAACCAATCATACCACCAACAGCACCACCCACGATTGCACCAGGCACTGCGCCGACACCTCCAAAACAGCCCCCAACCATAGCGCCAACTTTTGCTCCAAACCATGCCCCAGTCGAAGCACCAGCCCATTTACTTGCAACACTTGCAGTAGCTCGTACTGAATGATAACCGAATCGCGCTCCATCAAGTTGATAACCATTATATATTTCCATTCCATCTAATGCAAGACCTACATAACCAGTAACTTTTGAGACCCTATTTCCAATATGCGCTAACCTAACAGTACTTACATACTGGTTGCCGTAAAAACCATGTCCATTTTCTCCATGCCAATAGAGTCTGTTGTTACTGCCAAAAGTGGATTCTCCGCTATTGTTTTTCAAAGATTTCCCAAGACCATCGAAAATGGTATTTATCAATGCGGCAGTTCCGAGGAGGTCGTTGCCTGTAGACCTTGAGGCAACCACCTCTACTTCGGGAATCTCGCCGACTATATTCCCGTTCCGGTCATGAGAATATCTGATGTCACCATCTCCCTCGTGCAGGGCATGGTTGAACAATCCGATTTTCATTCCCTGCATTGCCCCTTGCAGGAACTCTCCGCCTGTAGCCCAAGCCATGACTCCGCCCATGACGGTAGTGGAAGCCACCATAAGGCTGGTGTTCATGCTTACACTCTGTGCATACGACCCGATGGCGGAGGAGGCAGTACCCGCCACAAAAGCGCTTCCAAAGTTTCCGCCGTCCAATGCCGAGACGGCTCCGCTCGCAAGCCCGTGTGCACCAGCCCGAAGCAGTTCGTGCCCAAGTGTGCCCACTCCTTGAAAAAGTTCACCGATGCCATAGCTTGCAGCAGAAGAGGCAAGGCTCAGTGCTCCAGCCTTCCATACATTCTTGCCCTCGAAGCCCGCCTGCATCATGCTACTTGCCATATTGAACATCGCAAAAGCGAAAATTTCCATAAAGGTGTTACCTGACGGGTCTGTATATTTCAGCGGATTGTTTAGACAGTAGCTGTAGCGGTTGAAGTTCTGGCTGTTGTCTGGCATCTGCACATAATTGTCGGGGCTGAAGAATCTGCCGAGAACAGGGTCGTAAAGGCGACCGTTCATGTTGATGATGCCAAACTCGTTCAGCATCTCGTGCCCCGTGTAGCCACGGTGCAGACCTATATAATTATGCAGTACTGTCTGCTTCCCCCATGCATCATAGGTAGCATCGAAGACGCTGTTTCCGTCTTCGTCTGTCACGGAGAGGATGCTGCCCAAATGGTCGGTGAAAGCAAGGAAGTATTTTGTCTCGCCATTCTCCCTGACTACGATTGTATTTCCGTCAAGATAATAAAATTCGCGAATCGTTCCATCTTCTGTTGTCTTCTCGTAGGTGTCAGCGTAGATGGTACTTCTTTTTATCGTGTCGCCAGACAACAGCTCAGTGTACCACCGTTGCTGGCCAGGCCCATAGACGAAATCCATCCAGAGATTCTTACCCGTATCCTCTATCCTGTCTATCTTTCCAAAGTCATTAAAAGTGGTATTCAACGCTTCATTAGGTATTTGCCCTTCTGCGTTTTCCACTTCCGTGACCGCATGGGGGCGCACGCTCGCATCGTACGAATAGTTACCAACTCCTTTCTTGAAGAGGATGTTGCCGTTGGGGGCATAGTCTACCTTCTCATGCTCTATAGAACCCACTTTAACTGAGACAAGTCTGTCCAGGTCATCATAGCTGAAAATCTGCTGAAGCTGATGGCATCTTTGGTTTGTCAGCAGGTTGCCCGTATTCCCGTCATAGGCAGAGCGAATACTATCCAGCACTATAGAGCCACCGGCTATATTCCGTCTACATTCGTAGCCACGGCTGTCAAGGGTGCGTGTGGCGGTAAGCCTCCCCAAGAATGAGCTGCTGCTTACCAGTCCGTCTGCGCCTTCTACCTTGTAAATAACCCTGTCGCCGACCGCAGACTGCGACTTGTACCCGTACTTGTCATACTGGTAGGCCACCTCCAGACCGCCAGGGTAGGTGGTCTTTGCCAACTGGTTATTGTCGTTGTAGGCATAGGCGAAACTATAGTTTCCTTTTCCTTCTACATTTCGCCGCTCAGTAGCCACACGCCCGTATTGGTCGTAAGTATATTCTATGGAGTTGCCACCCATGCTCTGCCTGGTAAGCCGCATCTTTGCATTGCCCGTAGTGCCATAAGTGTTAGCAATAGTACTCTGTCCGATACGGGTTGCAGCCACACGCCCCAGATTGTCGTAGGTATAGGCGGTCTTGACACCCCGTGCATCAGTCTGCGTCAACAGGGTGCCGTCGGCGGCATAGGTGTAGGTCGTGGTGCCTGCGTCTGGGTCTGTGAGCGAAAGGCGATTGCCTGCCTCGTCATAGGCCATGGCCACGATCGCCCCCTGTGTCGTCACACTTACGGGTTTACCAATGGAAGCATAGCGATAGGTCACCTCGCTGACAGGGTCGGTCGATTTGACCACATTGCCCCACGCATCATAGGTCTTCGTGTAGCTGCGATCGGCAAGGGTTGTGGTCACCGACCGGTTACCATATGCGTAGGCGACCGTCTTGCCCGAGCTGTGTACTTCCTTGACCACCCTTCCCCGTTCGTCATAGGCCATGTCTTGGGTGAGGGACAGCTTACCGGTCTTGTTTACCACACGCGACACATGCCCCTTGTCATTATAGGTGGTGGTCTTGGTCATTGCCAGTCCCTTTACCCCAAAAGTTTCTACCGAAGTTTCGCGTCTCCTCCAGTCGTACCATGTCTTTACGGGCGGCCTGCCCGTGGCAGCTTCTTCGGTGTAGTACACCGTCTTGGGCGAGTGTCCCCATCCGGTCTTGTAGGTAGTCCGTGTGCCGTTGGCTTGCTGCGTGGCCAATCTCCGTCCCCATCCGTCGTAGGTATATCGCGTGGTCAGGATGTTCGATGGCTCGGTGGCATCGCTCTCGGTAAGTAGGTTTCCCCACAGGTCGTAGGTATATGTATTAACGGCGGCTTCAGGATTGGAGTAACTCTTGATGACGAACCGACCGGACGCATCGTAGTCGTTGTATTTGATAATAGGCCTCACACCGTTACCTGTAGTAACCGAAGAAAGCACGTTGCCGTACACATCGTAGGTGGAGGCGGTGGTGAGTTCCATGTCCGTACCGCTGTACAGAGTGGTGGACACCACATTGCCCCTGTCGTCGTAGCTGTAGGTGGTCATGATTGTATGTGGCGTAGGGTCGTCGGCGTGTTTCTGCGTCATTGTCAGTGTCGTGGGCACCCATATCCCTGCCTTCTCCTGATAGCCGGAGTACTCAACCCTCTTGTACATATCACCACAGTCGTCATTTCGGACGGTCTCGTCCGTGACGACACCCTTCTCAACATCATAGTGCGATTCGGTGGTAGTCCTGTTGCCATCCAGGTCAGTCACTTCCTTGTTGGAGAGATAGGAAAAATAGTTGTTGCCAGTTTTGGAGACCGCATAGGTCGAGACCGTAGTACTCGTGTCGGTACCCACAGTATAGAGCAACTTGGTCTCTGTAGGAATCCAGAGGTCTTCGTCCCACCGAGTAATGCGGTGGGTCTCCTCCGTATCGAGGGTGATGTCCTTTGTAATCATGCCATTGAAGCCGAGCATCCCCCGTCCACCGATATGCAGTCGGAGGTCTTCGTAGGAATACTGTGTCGTCAGGTTGCCAGTGTAGTCACAATAGTTTGTAATACTCTTCACGACAGACAGTGCTGGGGTGTAACTGCTCACGGGATAGCTGTTTTTCAGCGTCGTCCTGTATACCGAGGTATCTGTAAGGCTTGCATACTCTATCTGGCTGTTTGCCATACCGTCAGAAACGGCGGTGATCTTTCCCTCCTTTGCCTGACTGCCCCCCACCTTGTAAATATTGATTTTTTCGTTGAACACATCGCTGGTGCTGTTCAGCAGACTGCCGTAATTCGCCAGTTCCAGTCCACCGTCACCGTCGAAGTCGCCTAAGAAGAGATAACTTTCCACCGCGTCGTCCTCGCGTCCCTTGGTATAGTCGGCGAGCAGCTCCAGGTCCGAGCCTGTAGAGCGAAACCATTTCACCTGAGTATTGGTGTACTGGTTTTCAAACTTCGGGAGCCCACGGTGTTCGTACCCCGCCTTGCAGACCATCACGTCGGTACGCCCGTCGTGGTCTACGTCGTAGGCCATCAGGGAGAAACGGCCGTCATCCTTGGCAGAGGAATGATCGGCCACGCCTATGTCTATAGTCCGGGCATGGGCAAAGGTGCCGTCGCCGTTGTTGTGTGCTATCCAAAGACACGACTCCCCTTTCTTGTTGTACACAAAGTCGGACAGTCCATCACCGTCAAAGTCCCCCTGCTGCATTCTCCAATAGCTGGCGAGACCTGTACCAGAACGGGTATTACTCTCCGAGAATCGCGAGGCTATGTCTGTCCCGCCATTGTTGAAATATATCTTGTAGCCACCGTCGTACAGCAATATCAAATCCTGCAGCCCATCATTGTTGTAGTCGCCCACGAATACCTTTTCAATTTCTTTGTCGAAGTTCAGGGGGAGCGTGAGCCTGACTTCCGTACATTTTGAGGATATATCTCCTTTATATTGTACGATGGTACAGGGATAGTAGCCGTCTATCCGCTGTTGTTCCACACACACAATTTCGTCTTTCCCGTCACCATCTATATCATAAGTGGCGTACAAGGGAACCCGATTGGTGGACTTGAGCTTTATGGACGGCAATTGGCGAGGGCCTCCAGCCCCCGTGGTGATATCGTATCCGCTGAGAACACGGAAGATAGCCTGATTACACCCATAGGAAGTGTCAAAATAGGGAAGCACAAGATCGTTGTAGCCATCTCCGTCAAAATCCATGGCGGATACTGCGCCCGGTATCACCTTGTAATCGTTTATGGTTACTCCCGCCGGAAGGCACAACTCTCGTAGGAACTCGTACGTAATGTTCCCGGTAGCGGTGACTTTACCTTTATAGACATATACATTTGTAGAATGTCCATAGCTTATATCAGTTGTGGTAGCCCCTTTTATCGTCTGTACCTGCGAGACCCTTACAATATCACTGATACCATCTCCGTTGAGGTCTACTGATAGGAAATGCTGATCGCTTTCTTCCACGTACTTATGGCTGTCTTTGGTCGCCACATCCAACTCGGATGCACGTATTATGGGTGAAGTCAGTTTCTCCCAAGTAAAGTTAACAGGGGGAAGTTTATCTCCCTTTCCGTTTTTCTCCTCTACCGATACAAGGCGTACCCATTTACCATCAGATTGATTTGACTCGTCATCGTAGGTAAAGGTATATTGGCGAAAGACAGAGTTGTTAATCATAATTACCAGCGATGAAAGGCACATGTCTGCCCTTCCTTGTTGGTCTTCCAACATAAACGGGCGGGCTTTGTCGCCGAGACTTCGATAGGAAAACTTGATTTGGTTGACGATACCCCGTCCCTGCGAGGAGTTAACGCCATAGGTAATGACTGTGGGGCGGACACAGAGGTTGCTGGTCTCGTACTCGTAATAGATATGGTTGGCGTACCGGTCGTTCGCGCTGCTGATGTACCACGAGGCGATGCGTGGAAGGCCACTCTTGTTCGTATAGGTAAGTCGAGAGGTCGAGGAATTGCCGTATTCGTAAGTCATGCCTGTACGGGTGGTCACCTCAAACCAAATAGTAGCCGTATTGGTGTCGCAATTTACATGCGTTACCACCTTGGTAAACGGGTCTCCCTCCACCGTATAGACAGAGCCATCCTGCCCGGCAGTGCCCGACTGAAGTATAAGACGCTTTCCGTCAAGATAGAGGTTGTCAGAAGCTGTATAGGTTACTCCGGACTGCCTGCCATCGTGGAACATGTCATGTCCACCCCGAGTGATAGCAGAGATGCCTGTAATGTTGAACCCGTAGCCGGCAAGGCCATATCCGCCCGACTGGCTATCGTAGGCCAGTCCTATCTGTGGTGTCAGCGACCCTCCGTCCGGCGTTTCTATCTTTAGGTTATAGACGGCACTACCAAGACCGCCAACAGCGAGGGAGCCACCAATAGTACCCACAGAGCATCCCACATTATAAGTTATTGCTGGTTTGGGAACATCAGGGGGAACCACCACAAGGTCACTATCTTTAACGAGGCTATCTTTGGGAAGGGGAATAGGGGCAATCACTATTGTGGTCGATGTTGTTTTCGCAGTGTCCGCTGGACTGGCAGGTTTCTCGTTCGGCAGGCTATCATTAAATACCTTGCACAAGCCTGTTGGAAGACTGCGTGCTATTGCTTTAGGGAAACACTCAGAATACCCTAACCACATGAAAATTAGTAGAGAGCACATAAAGGATGCTCGCATCATTTCTTTACGATTTTCCATGTGGCAGTGTGGTCGTTGAGTGTGATTCGGAGCAGATAGACACCTGCTGGTTGACGGCTGATGTTGACGGTGGCACCCTCACCCCTTATCCTCTCCGTCAGAAGCATTATTCCCTGGTGTGTGCAGACTACTAATGAGCATCGGTCAGTACTTTGCAAGCCCAAGATGCTGACATTCAAGATTCCTTCTGCTGCGTCAGCGAAAATCTTGACGGCATGGTTCTGTATTACATCCGTAATTTTTCGGTTTCCCGCGGCAAGCTCACCTTGACTGGCCCTCGCCAGAGGAACCGCCAGCACAATTTCGCGCCTCACGCGATTGCCTGCGGCATCGTAGGTGTATCCTATCCTGTCCTGGGCAAAGGATAGTGCGGCCCAGAATATCAAGCAAGACAGCAGAGAGGGTCTTTTTCTGTTCATTCTGATTTGCAATTCATCTTTTTTTTAACAGATACCTTGCCATGTTCCTGTTCGGATGTAAAGGTAAGCATAAAAACTGAGATAAGGGTGAGTAACGCCGTTTTTTTTTACAATCGGCGGCATTGTCGCTTTTTTTCCAATGACTGCTCCCAACAAGCTAAAGGTCATCGCGGGCCATCCCAAGATGACCCGCAGCCAAGAAGGTGTTTCGCCCATGACAGAGGTAGCACTTTACGCGCGCACGCGCTATAATAAATAGGTATAAAGAATACATCCACCATGCCCATGTCATGGCCAAAAAACTGGAGGGCCGAAAAAAAACTTGAAATCGTAACCGATTTCAAGTTTTTTGCACTATTTTTGCATAAAATAGGCGGCACCTCGGACATCTGAGCAAGCTCATGCCTCTCGGTTTGCACTATTTTTGCATAAAATAGACGGCACCTCGGACATATTCCTATGGCAGCGGCACCACTATACACCAACAAAGAAATGACAAATGGCACGAAAAAAGACAGAACGTAAACCCAAGAATATCGGCGAGGCCGTAGGCTTCGTCAACTTACTGAGCAATGAGAAGGTAGACTTCGTCCTGGGCATCGTGGTGCTATGCACGGTCATCTACATGGTCATTGCCATGGTGTCATTCTTCAATACCGGACAGGCTGACCAGAGCGTTCTCCAGGACATGCGCCCCGGCGAGTGGCTCAACAGCGACCACCAGTTTACCAATTACTGTGGTTCGCTGGGTGCCATCATAGCCTACGAACTCATCTCGGTCAACTTTGGCTTTCCGGCCTTTATCATTCCTGCCTTCATACTGCTCGTGGCACTGCGGCTCATGCGCGCCTACCAGGTAAACCTGCTCAAATGGTTTTTAGGCATGGCCCTGGTCATGGTGTGGTGCTCGGTTACCTTTGCCAAGTTTCTCACCCCGTTCATGGGCTGGCTGGTGTTCAATCCCGGAGGTAACCATGGCCTCTTCTGTGTACAGCACCTGGAAAACCTGATAGGTCCGCCGGGACTGACGGCCGTCTTAGCCATTACGGCAGTGGCCTTTCTGACCTACCTGAGTAACGAGACCATACACGTGATACGCAAGATGATAAACCCGATAGGCTATATCACATCGCGCATCAAGGTGACTATCAACCAGACCGCAGCCCCGGCCGACGACACGGTGGAGCCTGAGGAGGAAAGCACCCCTGAGGTACAGGAGCAGGCTCCGACAGTAGTAGACCTAACCCCAGAGCCGGTAAAGGAACCGGAGAATAAGGAGGCCGAGGGCAAGGACACAGAGGAAAAGCCCCGCCCCCTGAGCGTAGAGGTACCTAAGGGTGACGAGACCATACAGGGCAAGACGCTCACCGCCGAGGAGATACGCAAGACACCGATAGACCCACGCGAACCGTTCACCCGATACAAGTTCCCCACACTGAGCCTGCTCAAGACCTACGAGGACGAGAACAACACACAGGTGGACATGGAGGAAATAAAGGCCAACAATGCGCACATCGTCAAGGTGCTCGGCAGTTTCGGTGTAAGTATCAGCGAAATTAAGGCTACGGTGGGCCCCACCGTGACACTGTACGAGATAACCCCCAGTGCAGGTACACGTATAGCCAAGATACGCAACCTGGAGGACGACATAGCCCTGAGCCTGGCTGCGCTGGGCATACGTATCATCGCCCCCATCCCCGGCAAGGGCACCATCGGTATAGAGGTGCCTAACAAGAAAAAGCACATCGTGTCGATGGAGAGCGTACTGGGCGTCAAGAAGTTTAAGGAGACCAAGATGGAGCTGCCACTGGCCTTAGGCAAGACCATTACCAACGAGGTGTTTATGGTAGACCTGGCCAAACTGCCCCATCTGCTCGTGGCCGGTGCCACGGGCCAGGGCAAATCGGTGGGACTGAACGTCATCATCAACTCGCTGCTCTACAAGAAGCACCCCAACGAGCTGAAATTTGTCCTGGTAGACCCCAAGAAGGTAGAGTTTACTCCCTATAACAGGATAGCCGACCACTTCATGGCCTGTCTGCCCGAGAACGACGACGAGCCCATCATTACCGACGTACAGAAGGTGGTGCGCACACTTAAGTCGCTCTGCAAACTGATGGACCACCGCTACGACCTGCTCAAGATGGCCGGCGTGAACAAGATAAAGGACTACAACGCCCTATACCTGGCTCACAGGCTCAACCCGGAGAAGGGCCACGAGTACATGCCGTACATTGTGGTCATCATAGACGAGTTTGGCGATCTCATTATGACCGCGGGCAAGGAGGTAGAGATGCCTATAGCCCGTATAGCCCAGCTGGCACGTGCCGTGGGCATACACATGGTGATAGCCACCCAGCGACCCACCACCAGCATTATCACGGGTAACATCAAGGCCAACTTCCCAGGCCGTATGGCTTTCCGTGTAGGCGCGCAGATAGACTCGCGTACCATACTGGACCGCAAGGGCGCCGACCAGCTTATAGGCATGGGCGACATGCTGTTCCTCAACGGATCGGAACCTGTACGTGTACAATGCGCTTTTATAGACACAAGCGAGATCAAGGCCATCAACGCCTTCATAGACGACCAGCCTGGCCCCACGGAACCCATGGAACTGCCAGAGCCGTCAGACGACAACCAGGGAGCAGGCTCTACAGGAGCCGCTAAGCCCGTAGACGACTGGGACCCCATGTTTGATGAGGTTGCCCACTTCGTGGTACTCAACCAGCAGGGGTCTACGAGCAGCATACAGCGCAAGTTCAGCATCGGGTTCAACCGCGCGGGCCGCATCATGGATCAGCTGGAGCAGGCCGGCATCGTGGGCGCTGCCCAGGGGTCCAAGCGCCGCGAGGTACTGATAGCAGACGAGAGCCAGCTGAATACGACACTAAAAGAACAGAATATAAAGTAACCTCTATCAGCAATGAAGAAAATCATAGCAATAACACTCCTGATGGCAATGACCATCAGCCTGCATGCCCAGAACGCCGCCACCGCGCGGAAGATACTGGACAAGACGGCTGCCGTTATAAGCAGCAAGGGCGGCGCTACCGCCAACTTTACCATGACCGGCACCAAGACGGGTACCGTTAACGGCTCGCTCGCCATCAAGGGCCGTATGTTTCATGCCGTTACGCCCCAGTCTATCATCTGGTACAACGGCAAGACCCAGTGGACCTATCTCAAGGCCAACGAGGAGGTCAACGTGAGTACTCCTAACGAGGCCAAACAGATGAGCATGAACCCGTACCGCTTTATCAACATGTACCAGAGCGGGTACAACCTATCCATGACTGACAAGGGCAAAGACTACTGGGTTCACCTGACGGCGCAGAACAAACAGCGCAGCGTGCAGGAAGTGTACATCCTCATCAACAAGAAGAACTACCATCCCAGTACCATCAAGATGCGCCATGGCAACAGCTGGTCGACCATCACGGTGAAAAACTTCAAGACCGGCAAACTGTCTAACAGCCTCTTCACCTTTAATGCCAAGGACTATCCACATGCCGAGGTAGTAGACCTAAGATAAAGCCCTCACCCCCTACCGACAAACATGAACAGGTACCAACTATTCAGGGCGCTGAGGCGCCACCGCATACTCTCTGACCGCAGAGCCATGAACTATGAGCAGAACAAGACGGCCAAGTTTGTAATATGGTTCTCGGCCAGCTTTACCCTGCTCTACCTGGTGTTCATAGCCATAATGCTCTCGCTGATAGCCAACGACAGCCGGGGCACCACGCCCATGGAGTTTATGTTCGGGGCAACCCCCATCATACTGCTGTTAGACTTTGGCACCCGCTTCCTGGCTCAGCAGACTCCGGCACAGATAGCCAAGCCCTACCAGCTCATGCCCATCCCGCGGTATGCCTGTGTAGACGCGCTCATAGTCTCGTCCTTGCTTACGGGCTACAACCTGGTGTGGTTTGCCATGCTGGTACCCTACACCATCATGCCTATGGGGTATGGATGGCACTGCTGTTCCTGTTGATGTGGTGGCTGATGATTCTGGCTAACAGCCAGTGGTTCCTTATCTGCAAGACCCTGACCACCGACACCCTGCTGTGGTGGTTGCTGCCAGCCGGCGTGTATGCCCTGATGGGGCTGCCCATCATCCTGGAGTTAGGGGGCGTCAAGGGCTGGGAGCGGTTCTTCGAGCTGTATGGGGCGATAGGCACCCTGACCGAGCAGGGCAACCCGCTGCCCCTGGCTGGCATAGTGGCCCTGCTGGCAGTGCTGGTGCTGATAAACCGCAGGATACAGTACACCCATGTGAGAAACGAGCTCATAAAAACCGAAGCCTCTAAGAAGCACAAGGTGTCGCAGATGGCGGCCCTGGACAGGCTCGGAGAGACGGGGCTGTACCTGAAGCTGGAGCTGAAGACCATCCTGCGCAACAAGAATCCGCGCAAGAGTTTCATAATGAGCGTGGCCATAGTAACGATACTGAGCCTGGTGGTCAGCACCACCGACATATACGACACCGATATGTACACCAACTTCTGGGGACTGTACAACTATCTTATCTTTGGCTCTATCGGCGTAATGCGCATAATGAGCAACGAGGGCAACTACATCGACGGGCTAATGATACACAAGGAGAACCTGCTCTGCAGCTTCAAGACCAAGTACTATCTGTACTGCATCATCCTGCTGTGGCCGTTCCTGCTCATGCTGCCCACGGTCATAGCGGGCAAGTGGAGCCTCTACATGCTCGTATCGTATGGCATATTCACAGCGGGGTTCCAGTATTTCATCCTATTCCAGATGGCCATATACAACCGGCAGACGCTGCCGCTGAACACCAAGTTTGTGAGCAAGGGCGGACTGCAGACCAACTACGTACAGCTGGCGGCCGGCATAGGGGTCTATGTGGTGCCGATGGTACTGGTGAACATACTGCAAACCGCATGCAGCGACACGGTGTGCTATACGGTTATGCTGGTTATAGGACTGATATTTGCGGCTACGCACAAGTGGTGGCTGCGCAACATATACAACCGCTGGATGAAACGGCGGTACGACATCATGGCTGCCCTGAGGGCCTCGCGCTAAGGGACTGCCGGCAACTGAGGAAGCTGGGACAGCAGACGTCGGATATAGTCGCGTTCCCAGTCAGAGGCATGATAATGGACACCGTCGTAGGACAGGACATCGACATCGGCCACGACATGACCGGCACGGCGGTCGGCACGGGTAGAACCCAGCTGGGTCTCAACAGCCTTGAGCCGCTGGTTAAGGGTGACGTAGTCATCGGTGGTCAGCAGCACAGCCAGACTATTGGTAAACGGTGGAGCCACGATGCCCACAGCTGCCGAAGTAAGTGAGGGAGTAAAGCGGATCGAGGGGTACAGACTGCGCAGCAGCTGCTGCATACGGGCCATGCTGGCCGTAGCCTCGACATTGGTACCCAAGGCCAATATCACCTGGTGTGTGCTAAGTGTCATAACAGTAGTGTTCGCGGTCAATGAAAATACACCCAGACGGTACACCCCGCCCAGGCAAGAATACAGATACAAAAATAACGAAAATATCGGTGTCTGGGGCCACATTCCGCATTTTTTTGACAGTTATGGCCCGATTATCAGAGAGGACTTCACTTTTTACACGAAATATCGCTAATTTTGTAGAGACAAAGCTATTCATCATGAGAAAAGTCTGCACGTTGCTGCTCATCCTCGCCACCTGCCTGCCTGTATGCGGGCAGATGAGGAAGAACACCCAATACCAACAATACATCAACCAATACAAGGACCTGGCCATCCAGCAGATGGTCAAATACCGCATCCCAGCCAGCATAACACTGGCCCAGGGCCTCTTTGAGAGTCGCGCCGGACTGAGTGACCTGGCCGTCAAGGGCAACAACCACTTCGGTATCAAGTGTCACAACTGGACGGGGGCCACCACTTATCACGACGACGACCTGAAGAACGAGTGCTTCCGCGCCTATGGGTCAGTACTCGAGAGCTATGAGGACCACAGCCGATTTCTTACCAACAGTCCGCGCTACAGCCGCCTGTTTGCCCTGTCCAATACGGACTACCGGGGCTGGGCCCACGGTCTGAAGGCTTGCGGCTACGCCACCAATCCGCAATATGCCTACAAGCTCATCAGCATCATAGAGCTCTACCAGCTATATCAGTACGACACCGCCACCAAGTACGACCGCTTCATAGCCAAGCACTCTGGCACAGAGCGAATAGTGGCCGACGACCCGGGGCTGCACCCCATCTACTACTACAACAAGAACTACTATGTCTATGCCCGCGAGGGCGAGAGCTTCAAGCAACTGGGCAAGGAGATAGGGATAAGCTACCGTGCCCTGGCCAGGTACAACGAGCGCGACAAGGACGACCGCCTGCACAAGGGCGACATCGTGTATCTGAAGAAGAAGCAGAAGCGCGCCTCTAAAGAGTTCAAACGCAAGCCTCATGTGGTGCGGGCCGGCGAGAGCATGTACGACGTGGCCCAGCGTTACGGCATACGGCTGAAGAACCTGTACAAGATGAACCATCTGGACTCCAACTACCAGATACGCGTAGGCGACCGGCTGAGAGTAAGGTAACATAAGAATAGGAATAGGGCCAAGAGGACATTTGCCTACTGCCACAAAGCGCGGCTGGGGCACTTGGAGCAGACGCTCCAAGTACCCCGGCCGCATTAATGGGATATCTGTCAGGGATTGACTACATTCTGTGGCGTACCAGCCAGGAACATGCGTACATTCTGGAATGTCGCATCAAGCAGCCTGGAACGCGCCTCGACCGACGCCCATGCTATATGGGGCGTTATAAAGGCACCCGGCTGGGCTATCAGCGGGTTGTCGGCCGACGGGGGTTCGCTGCACATCACGTCGGCGCCATAGCCGCCCAGCTGGCCCGAAGCAAGGGCCTCGGCCACATCGTGCTCATTGACCAACGGGCCACGGCCTGTATTGATAAGCAGGGCACCAGGTTTCATGGAACCCAGTGTACGACGGTTAATGAGCTCATGGGTATCGGGGGTGAGCGGACAGTGCAGGGTGAGCACATCGCTCACGGCGAGGAGCCCCTCCAGGGTGGTTTTCTGGATATAACCAGGCAGGTCGGTAGAGTTCTTGCTGGTATAGGCGAAGATGTCCATCCCGAAATCGCGTGCTATAAGGGCCACCTTGCTGCCTATATGGCCGAGGCCGACGATGCCAAGGGTCTTGCCGGCAAGTTCGTGTACAGGGGTGTCCCAGTAACAGAAGTCCGGATTACGGCTCCACCGGCCCTCACGCGTCTGACGGGCATAATGGGCTACATGGTTGGTAAAGTTGAGTATCTGGGCAAACACCATCTGGGCCACGCTGTCGGTACTATAGGCCGGCACATTACATACGGTAATGCCCTGTTCACGGGCAGCCAGCGTGTCAATGGTGTTATAACCGGTGGCCAGCACACATATCAGCCGGAGCTTAGGCAGCTGCTCCAAGAGTGTCCGGTCAAGGGTTACCTTATTGGTTACAATAATCTCTGCGTCGCGCGCACGCTCCACCACCTGGTCAGGGGCCGTGCGGTCATAAACGGCAAGCTCGCCTAACTCGCGAAGGGGCTGCCAGGTGAGGTCGCCAGGATTGGATGCGTATCCATCTAACAATACTATCTGCATATCTAACAATACTATTTTCACATTAATATATTATAGGTTACTTGCCAGGGTCCTTATAACGCTCGCCCCAACACTGAACCATGCGCTGGTACAACTTGTCCTCGGCGGGGGTATGCTGGGCGTGCCAGAAACGCTGGCCCTGAAGCCCGTCGGGCAGGTACTGCTGGGGGACGAAGTTGCCAGGATAGTCGTGCGGGTAGAGGTAGCCATCGTGATAGCCCAACTGCTTCATCAAGGCCGTCGGAGCATTGCGGATGGGGAGCGGCACGGGCAGATTGCCCGTGGCACGCACGGTGGCAAGGGCAGCGTCGATACCCAGGTAGGCCGAGTTGCTCTTAGGGCTGGTGGCCAGGTAGACCACTGCCTCGGCCAGGGGTATACGGCCCTCGGGCCAGCCTATCTTGGTTATCACGTCAAAGGCCGTATTGGCCAAGAGCAGGGCATTGGGATTGGCCAGGCCCACATCCTCGGCAGCGCTTATCACTACGCGGCGGGCTATAAACTTGGGATCCTCGCCGCCCTCTATCATGCGGGCCATCCAGTAGAGCGCGGCATCGGGGTCGCTTCCGCGGATGCTCTTGATAAAGGCCGAGATGATGTCGTAGTGCATCTCGCCATCCTTGTCATAGGCCAGGGGATTCTGCTGAAGCCTGTTTTCGACCATCTCGTCAGTAACGACCACCTCGCCCTGGTCCGAGGCTCCCACGACAAGTTCCAGGATGTTAAGCAGCTTACGCGCGTCGCCTCCGCTATAGCGCAGCAGGGCATCGGTCTGCCTCAGGCTTATCTGGCGCTTGCTCAGTTCCACATCCTCGGTGACGGCACGGTGCAGCAAGGCCAGCAGGTCGTCTTTTTCGAGCGGCTTGAGCACATAGAGCTGACAACGTGAGAGCAGGGGGCGGATAATCTCGAACGAGGGATTCTCGGTGGTGGCTCCTATCAGCGTAACCACACCGCGCTCGACCGCCCCGAGCAGACTGTCTTGCTGGGACTTAGAGAACCGGTGTATCTCGTCAATAAACAGGATGGGCGAAGCCGTATTGAAAAACCGGCCGTTCTTGGCGCGCTCTATCACGTCGCGCACGTCCTTGACACCGCTGGTCACGGCGCTCAGGGTATAGAAGGGCACCTGCAACATGGAGGCCACTATCTGGGCCAGGGTGGTCTTGCCCACTCCGGGAGGGCCCCACAATATAAAAGAGGATATATGCCCCGTGTCTATCATGTTGCGGAGCACCGCGCCCGGCCCCACCAGATGTTTCTGACCTACATACTCGTCCAAGGTACGGGGGCGCATTCTTTCTGCTAATGGCTCACTCATATATCTGCAAAGATAATGATATTTTTCAGATTGACATAAAATTTCACATCAAAAATTTGCAACTTAAGAATTAAGTATATACATTTGCAGCCAGTTATAACTCCTAACACAAAGCAAACATGAAGCAAGATCAGAAGACCCTGACAATCAAGACATTGAACAAAAGCAACATCTGGGATGCTCAGGAGAATGATATCTTCCGCCTATGGGAAGCCGGCGAGAAAGACTCGGACTTCAAGGACAACCTGCAGCACTATATAGACATCATCAGAAGTGCTTTTGAGATGGAAGAAATCAAGATAGACAATCCCAAGGTTATCGCCAAATACGAGGAGCGCGGCTTCAAAATCGGCCAGATTAATCTCGATGAGAAGACCAAACAGAAGTGGGCCATCAAGAAGCGCCCCATCAAGCGCGTAACCGACCTTACCTACGAGAATATCCGCCACATCTCGGCCGCCAAGCTCATCGAGGTGTTAGAGCGCAACTTCGGTGGTGGTTGGGACTCGCTCTCACAGAGCATCCAGGACATCATACAGAGCGGCTTCGACATCAGTACCACTACCCTGCCTGCCAACAGACTGCACAAGCCCGGCGGCATGTATGAGAAGAAGGTTAACGACGGATATGAAGTTCTTGAAATTCCCAAGGGTTCCTGGGTCGAAGCTATATTCGCTAAAGAGAAGCCCGAAATAGAGAAGCCTCGCTACAAATCGGAACTGGATAACGAAGAGGAGTCGCGGATGGGTTCTGGAGAAGAGGACGACGATGACGACATAGAAATCAATGACAAGCACGACGACTTCGATGACGACGACGATGCGTTCGATGATGACAAGCTCACCGAAGAGAGCTATCGCACCACATTCGACCCCGACCCGGAAGACCTGAACATGGCCGCCGAAGATGTCGCCGAGGACGAATTCTGACACCCCCATCCTACACATAACAATCCACGGCAATCAGCTAAAACCGCATAAAGACATCCGCAATGCCAGTAATAGGCATTGCGGATTTTTCTTTTAGTAAGCCCCCTCTTTATCAAAACATCCGTTCTGAGTCAAGCCATATTCATGGTAAAAAGTAGTCATGGTAACTGCTGCAGGAGTAACCACCTACGGCATTTTTAAATAAACCAGGCGGCGACTCGGCCATCTGAGCAAGCTCATGGCGCTCGGCTTGCACTGCTTTTACATAAACCAGGCGGCGGCTCGGCCATTTGAGCAAGCTCATGGCGCTCGCCTTGCACTGTTTTTGCGCCTACAGCGCGCAGATAGCTTGTGGGCCGTGTACCTGGGGCGTTGCCCCAGGCTTTGCACTGCTGCGCTTTCAGCGCGCGTAGCTTATGCGAAAATGCGGAAAAGTCTTTACACACGACTGTATATTTATGCAAAACGCGAGGCGGTAATGTATAAATATACAGCCATAACAGCCCTTTTTCGGGGCGTAAATTCCGGAAAAATTCAACAAACCAGAACGATTTTTAGGGGTATCGGGGCCGTTTCGGAGCATCAGAATGGCGGGGAAAGTAACAGTACTTTACAAAACTGGGGCTTTTAGCACCTTTTTCGGCTCTATTTTCGGCTCCGACGAGGTTGGTTTTCGGAGCCGCCGCGATGGTCATTTTGGTGCTCGCGATGGTCATTAGAATCGTAATGACCATCGCGAGCGAAAAAATGACGGTTTTCGGGTGGTCTGAAAATGGTGTTTTTCGGCACTGCCGTCCCCACGACGAGCGTACAGACAAAGTACAGAAGACCGAAACGACCTCGCCTAATGCCAAAAGGGCAGAAATGAATATTTATACACTATCAGAAAAAACTTTACAACAACAGGCAGCCAAGTCCATCCATCGTGCAAAACACGCCGGGGCCACCACAGAACATCCACCGCCCCCTCTCTTCTCACCCAGATGTCCTCTATACCCCTCTATAAGCCACAAGGCCCCGGGACGTGATGATCCCAGGGCCTTGTACAGAGGTTATACGTAGTCTGTCATTGGTTTACTTCAAAGTAGCTGTCCAGTTCCTGTTCGGCGCTGCCCTCATGGTTAGGCAAGTCCTTGACAACACGCCCATGCTCCAGCAGGACAACACGTGTCGAGATGTCGATGGTGTGCTGTAGGTTATGACTACTTACAAGGACTGTTGCCTGGTTCTGCTGGGCATAGTCGACCAACAGTTTCTTGAGCAATATCTGGCTCGATGGGTCAAGGAAGTTGAACGGCTCATCAAGGATAACATACTGGGGATGGCCCAGCAAGGCCGAGACGATACCCACTTTCTGCTTATTGCCCGCAGAGAAATCACGGATATACTTTTTCTGACCCATAACCTCGCCCGCCATGAAACGCTCGAAGAACGACAGGCGCTCGGCGATAGTCTCCTTAGTCAGGCCGTTGACCTTGCCGACAAATTCGAAATACTCCTCGGGCGTAAGAAAATCTATCAGAAAGCCCTCGTCGATATAGGCTCCCACCGACAGTTTCCATTCTTCGCTGACAGCCGGGTTTATGCCATTGATGGTTATCTCCCCTGTGTCAGCATCAAGCAGGTCGAGCATAAGGCGGAACAGGGTGGTCTTGCCTGCCCCGTTGTTGCCGACAAGTCCGAGGATATCCCCGTCGTTGATGGTCAGCTCGGGAATATCTACGGCTGTCTTGTCGCCAAACCTTTTCAGTAAATTACTGACAGTTATCATCGTTATCGGATATTTCTGCCGTGGCAGTTCTTGAACTTCTTGCCAGAACCGCATGGGCACGGGTCGTTAGGACGGGGCATACGCTTGGCTACATACGGAGTATGGTTGACCTGGTCGGCACCCTCGCGCGTATCGTGCTGGGCAGCAGTCTGCTGGGCCTCGTCCTCCAGATTTTGTTTCTGTTCATTATAGCGCTGAGAGCGAGCCTCGGGAGCAGCCTCCTGGACCTCCTGCTCTATCTCGGGTATCTGGCCACGCATGAGGATAGAAGCGATGCGGGTGTTCATGTCATCGATCATAGAGTCCCAGAGCTTGGCACTCTCCAGCTTGAAGATAAGGAGCGGGTCCTTCTGCTCATACGAAGCATTCTGGACACTATGGCGAAGGTCGTCGAGCTGACGGAGATTTTCCTTCCAGTCGTCATCTATAATGCGGAGCACTACCGACTTCTCAAACTGCTTTACCACATCCTTGCCCTCGCTCTCATAAGCATCCTTCAGGTTGCAGGGAATGTAGAACAGCTGACGGCCATCGGTAATGGGCACATTGATGCGCTCTATGCGGTCGCCCTGAGCCTCGTAGACCTGCTTAATGACGGGATAGGCCACGCCCTGTATGCGGTCGGTCTTGCGCTTGAACGTGGCCATTGCTTCCTGGAACGCGCGTTCAGCCAAATCATCGGGCTTGCCGGCGAGAAACTCCTCCTCGCTGAACGGACACTCCATGGCGAGGACTTTGAGGAACTCCTCCTTGCACCCGGTATAGTCATTGCGCTGAACGATGGTAACGCAACGGTCCCAGATGACATTGGCGATATCCATACCGATGCGCTCGCCCATAAGGGCATGGCGGCGCTTCTCGTAAATGACTGTACGCTGCTTGTTCATCACGTCATCGTATTCGAGCAGATGCTTACGGATGCCGAAGTTGTTCTCCTCGACCTTCTTCTGAGCACGCTCGATGGCACGCGACATGATAGGAGCCTCGATACGCTCGCCGTCTTCAAACTTCAGGCGGTCCATGACCTTGGCGATACGCTCGGCGGCGAACAGACGCATCAGCTTATCCTCCAACGAAACATAGAAGACCGATGAGCCCGGGTCGCCCTGACGGCCGGCACGGCCACGGAGCTGGCGGTCTACACGGCGGCTTTCGTGGCGCTCGGTACCGATGATGGCCAGACCACCGGCAGCCTTCACCTCGGGCGACAACTTGATGTCGGTACCACGACCAGCCATGTTGGTGGCGATGGTCACAGCACCCAGGCCGTTAACGCTCTGGCCTGCCTTGGCCACGATGTGGGCCTCGCGCAAGTGGTTCTTGGCATTGAGCACCTCGTGAGGTATCTTGCGCATGGTAAGCATCTTGCTGAGCAACTCGGATATTTCGACCGAAGTGGTACCCACCAGGCAGGGGCGGCCGGCATTGCGCATGGCCTCTATCTCCTGGATGACTGCACGGTACTTCTCGCGGTTGGTCTTATACAGGCGGTCGTCCATGTCGATACGGGCAACAGGCTTGTTGGTAGGTATCTCGACCACATCCAACTTATAGATGTCCCAGAACTCGCCTGCCTCTGTCGAAGCCGTACCCGTCATACCCGACAGTTTATGGTACATACGGAAGTAGTTCTGCAGGGTAATGGTGGCAAATGTCTGAGTAGCAGCCTCGACATGAACGTGCTCCTTGGCCTCAACAGCCTGGTGCAGTCCATCGCTCCAGCGGCGTCCCTCCATGATACGGCCCGTCTGCTCGTCTACTATCTTGACCTCGCCATTGATAACTACATACTCATCGTCCTTATTGAACATGGTGTAAGCCTTCAAGAGCTGCTGCAGCGTATGAACGCGCTCGCTCTGCACGCCATAGTGGGCCATCAGTTCGTCCTTCTTGTCTACCCGCTCCTGGTCTGTCAGCCCCTTGTCGTTCTCCAGGGCCGACAGCTCCGAGGCGATGTCTGGCAGCACGAACAGCTGGTCATCGTGGACCTGCTGAGCCAGCCATGCGGTTCCCTTGTCCGTCAGGTCGGCACTGTTCAGCTTCTCGTCGACCACAAAGTACAGCGGAGCCACAGCCTCGGGCATGCGGCGGTTGTTGTTCTCCATATAGGTTTCCTCCGTACGCTGCAGCCCTGACTTAATACCGTCTTCTGACAGATACTTGATAAGCGCCTTGTTCTTAGGAAGGGCCTTGTAAGAACGGAAGAGAGAGAGGAAGCCCTCTGTACGAAGTTCCTGAGCCTTCTTGGCATCCGGCTCGTTCTGCGCAGCCGTTATTTTCTGTCGGGCCTCGGCCAGCAGCTCGGTAGCCTGTTTGCGCTGAACCTCATAGAGCCGCTCTACCAATGGCTGGTACTGCTCGAACATCTGGTCGTCGCCCTTGGGCGTAGGGCCAGATATAATTAACGGTGTACGGGCATCGTCAATCAATACCGAGTCGACCTCGTCGACTATCGCGTAGTTGTGGCTGCGCTGAACCAAGTCTGCGGGAGATATGGCCATATTGTCGCGCAGATAGTCGAAGCCGAACTCATTGTTAGTTCCGAAGGTTATATCTGCCTGATAAGCCTTGCGACGGGCCTCCGAGTTGGGCTGATGCTTATCGATACAGTCTACACTCAGGCCGTTGAACATATAGAGCGGGCCCATCCACTCAGAGTCGCGCTTGGCCAGATAGTCGTTCACGGTCACCATGTGTACACCATTGCCGGTAAGAGCATTGAGGAATACGGGCAACGTGGCCACCAGGGTCTTACCCTCACCCGTTGCCATCTCGGCTATCTTGCCCTGGTGAAGGGCTATACCGCCGAACAACTGTACATCGTAGTGTACCATGTCCCACTTTACCTTATTGCCTCCGGCTGTCCATTCATTATGGTATATGGCCTTATCGCCATCGATGGTGATAAAGTCGTTGGCAGGGTTGGCGGCAAGCTCGCGGTCAAAGTCGTTGGCCGTAACCACGGTCTCCTCATTCTCAGCAAAACGGCGGGCGGTGTCTTTCACGATACTGAAAGCCACTGGCATTACTTCGTTCAGCGCTTTCTCGTACTTTTCGAGCGCATCCTTTTCCAGGCTGTCTATCCTGCTGAATATCTTCTCGCGCTCGTCTATCGGGGTGTTTTCTATGGTAGCCTTCAGACTGGCTATCTCTTCTTTCTCTGCCTTAGCAGAGTCCTGTACATATTTCTGGATTTCCTTGGTCTTGGCACGCAGCTCATCGTTGCTCAGGGCCTTGATGGCGGGATATGCCTCTTTTACCTTTTCTACTAAGGGTTGTATCAGCTTCATGTCACGGGTTGACTTATCGCCAAAGAGTGACTTGAGTAATTTATTGAAGTTCATTGTTTATATATTTTTTTATTTTTCCCATTATCTGAATGCAAAGTTACGAATATTTTTCCACAATTTCGCACGATGCCGCTGTAATTAATTCGCTCAATGGAAGTTAGCCCATTCATGCCACTGTCAATAATACTGACAGAAACGCCATCGGCAGGTCGGCCGCGAGGGTCTACGCCCCCACCGTCACCTCGCCGAAGGGCGAGACTGAGCACGGGTAGAGCGCCCCATGCCCTTGCCCGACTGCCAAAGACAGCCGTCAGCCTGTCAGAACAGCGGTTCGGCCTTACAGGCATTAGGGGCCCGGATGCGGATAGCCTTGGCTATGGTAGGGGCTATACGCTCTACGGTTACCGGCGAGTTAACATGTTCAGCCTTGGTGCCTGCACCATAGAAAATAATAGGAAAGGGTACAAACGAAGAGCGGCTGGTGTACTTCTCCTGATTGTCCTCATTATACAATTGCCACCCCGAAGCCACCTCGACGATGATGTCGCCACTCACGGCAGGGTGATGGCCGTTGCGGAGCTTACGGACATCGGCATTGCCACTCAACAGGCGGTCGGTGGTGTACACATCGCGGACACCCGAGTTCTGGATTAAGAACTCCTGGCAGCGCCCCAGCACCTCGCTCAGGCTGAGCCGCTTCTGCTCAATCAGCTTATGATTGAGGTATATCTCATTATGGAAGCAGGTCTCTACATACTTGCCCTGCCCATACACCGCGCCTAAATATATATTGAGGAGGTTGGCCGTACGGTTAATATAGAAGGTACCCGTGGGTATGCGGTACTTAGAATAGTCCACGTTTTCTTCATCCGTGTAACCCGTACTGGTTACCATAAAGAGCACGTTCTGCTTGCCCACCTGCTTCTCGATGCCCCCTATCAGGCTGGCCAACAGGGCGTCCAGCTTGGTGTACACGCCCTCCATGTCCGTCTGCCAATTGGTGGCATTGCGGCCTTTGGCAGACAGCGTTACGGCCAGATAGTCTGTATGGGCGTCGCGACCTAAGGCGTTCTCGGCAACGCAGGCCTCGGCAGCATGAGCCACAGCCAGATTCTTGGTTCGGTCATCGGTCGCCCGCTGAGAGTAGACGGCATTATAGGCATCCAACCATTTCCGCACCTTCGCCGGATAATAGTCCGTGGTGGCCAGCGTACCCTTCTTGTCATCTATCCACACGGCGCCATCGGCCGCATGGCCTGCCGACAACACAGCTGCATCGCGGGCCGATGCCAAGGCATATACTAAGGAAGAGCCATTGGTGGCCACCTTCAGCTCGTCGCCTATGGTCGATGTAGAGAGCCTCCCCGGCGAGGTACTATATTTCGCGTCATCCACACAGAATACCGGCCGCAGCGAACTGCGGTCCAGCCACTGGGTGCCTACTATGTTATTATAATAAGGTGTAGTGCCGGTGCTTACAGAGGCCACAGCCGAAGCCCTGTCTACGGGGGCGAAATCATAACTTGCAGCCTCGTAGACCCTACCCTCTGAAAGCAATTTCTTAAAGCCATTCTGCCCGTACAGCGGAGAGAACGCCTCGATATAGTCTGTGCGCAACTGGTCGATGGTGATATTCACCACAAGTTTAGGGGCAGGTTGTAGCGACTGGCCATAACCCGATGCAGTCATTGCGAGCAGTATCGCCGTAAAACATTTATTCATTTCACTCTTTTTCGTTTACACCAGTGATGTAGCACCATCAATCTTAACAGCAAAGATAATGCCACTATATATATCGAGCTGTCATAATGTTGCCAGATGCCCAAGAAAAGCGACAAAGCCAACAGAGCCTGCAGTACATACAGTCCATTACTCCACTTGTGCTTATACAGATTGCGCAGAGCGGGCCACAGGACTACAAGCGACCATGGGCACAGGCAAAATATCTGAAAATTAAGGCTTACCGTTGGATGTTGCGAGAATATCATCAGCACCAGGATCAGCCCGGCTACTCCGTCGGCCAACAGCCACAGCCCGTCAAACACCCAATATATCTTATGTGTATAATATTCTGCCAACGACACCCCCAGCACTACTGCCAGCAACAGCAGGGAGCACCCCAAGGGTGTCAGCCCACAGCTTTCGTCGGCCACCGTAGCCCCCGGCTGGTAGAGCATCTCGCCCTTTGACACCAGGGGCACCAGCCTGCCCGTTGGGAGGATAATCTTCGCTCCGGCGAAACTCTTACGCAAGCTGTCTGGCAGAAACTGCCTGTCGCGGGTGGTCACTTCGCGGTCGGCCTTAACGCCCAGTAACAGGTCGTTGCCCAAGCGGCACCAAGGCGAGTCCCCGTTCCACTCGTGTATCATGCTCCGGTAAGTTATACCGGCATTGCTCGGTGCCGGAAACTCCACCTTATTATATATATGATCTATTATGAGGTCGCGGGCCTTGGTCGTACAGTTGTTATAGAAGAAGTTGTACCGATAGGTGCGGTTCTCCTCCCTGTAGTTGTCCTGCAGGGCTGTACGGACAGCAAGCCTGTCAGCCACAGACAGGTTCAGTGTCTGCTGATAGACCCACCTGCCCTCGGCCCGGTACTCTGCCATAAAGTCCCGAAACGGGACGATACCCATCTCGTAGTCAGTAAGGCCGAAGACGAAACGCAATATAAAGAACCGCTGACGAAAGGAGAACATACCATAGTTGACAACCCAGTCCTCGCCCGTCCGGCGGTCATTGTAGCGCAGAGCCGTATGCCCATAAAGCGAGTAGACCTCATGGCCGGGGCCACAGGTAAGCAGACTTATTTCTACCGAGTCGACCCCGGGAGCACTCTCTCCCTCATCCGCCTTGGCCGACGTACATGTTAAAGACAGTAAAATAGCCCAAAGTGATACTCTAAAAAGTATATTAAAATGTTTCACGATGCAAAAATAGTTTGTTTTTTTGGATTTTTCGTTCTGTCGTTTCGTTTTTTTTCAATAATTTTGCACACCATATAGATTATCATTATAATGAAAAGAGCACTTTTGAGCGTTGCCCTCTTTGTCTGGGCAATCACAAACATAATGGCACAGAGTGGAACCAACTCGCCCTACAGCCAGTTTGGCTTGGGCTTACTCGCCGACCAGTCAAGTGGTTTCAGCCGTGGCATGAACGGCCTGGGCATAGGTTTCCGCGAGCACAACCAGGTTAACTACCTCAACCCTGCCTCTTACTCGGCCATCGACTCCCTTTCTTTCATTTTCGATGCTGGCTTATCTGGACAGATTACCAACTTCAATGAGAACGGACAGAAGCGCAACGCCAACAATGCCGACCTCGACTATGTGGTGGCCGGCTTCCGTGCCTTCCGCCATTTCGGCATCGGCTTCGGCCTGCTGCCCTTTACAACTGTAGGCTACAACTACGGCACCACCTCTTACGTCGGCAACGCCCAGACCACCCTGTCTTCCAACACCTATTCAGGTAGCGGTGGTGTACACCAGGCATTTATCGGAGCTGGCTGGGAGCCCATCAAGGGCCTGTCTATCGGTGCCAACTTCTCTTATCTTTGGGGCGACTACAACCGCAGCCTGATTAACAGTTATAGCGACAGTTACGCCAACACCATCTCACGCTATTACTCGGCCGATATACGCAGCTACAAACTGGACTTTGGCGTCCAGGGAATCCTGCCACTTAGCAAGAAAGACTATCTGACGGTCGCTGTGACCTATAGTCCCGGTCATAAACTAAATGCCGACCCTGAGTGTCTGGTCATCAAGACCAACTCGCAGGAGAGCAAGCCCGACACGCTCCCTCCCTTGCGTATAACCAACGGCCTGGCTCTCCCCGACATGTTTGGCTATAGCCTTACCTACAACCACAACAACCAGTGGAAAGTAGGCGTAGACTACACTATGCAACTGTGGTCACACGTTGACTTCCCCGAGTTCTCGTCTGTCGATGGCGAGCCTCAGTTTACCCTGCAGCGCGTACTCAAAGACCGCCACAAGATTACCTTAGGCGGCGAATACTGCCGCGAGGAGGCAGGACGCAGTTTCTTCCGCCGGCTCAAGTACCGTGCCGGTGTGTCGTATGCCACCCCCTATGTTACTGTCAACGGCCAGGACGGTCCTAAGGAGATCAGTGCCAGCATGGGCTTCGGCATCCCCATCGTAAATGCCTATAACAACCGCTCATACCTCAACATCAGCGGCCAGTGGGTACGTTCTACAGCCCCTGGATTTATCAAGGAGAATATTTTCCGCATCAACATCGGCCTGGTATTCAACGAGCGCTGGTTTGCCAAGTGGAAAGTAGATTAACCAAGGCCCACACATCATTATCGGTTTTGAGACACACTGTCCTTATCTCCATACTTGCAGTCGTCCTTATCTCTTCCTGCCAGGAACAGCGAGAGCACACTGCGCCTGCCATCAATCCCCGCGACTCTGTCGCCATGATGGTCTCGTATGGTGTCAACACCCTTATCTCCGACTCGGGTGTCATCAAGTACCGCATCGTCACCGAGCGGTGGGAAATCAACCAGAACCGCCGCCCCTCCCGTTGGATTTTTGACAAAGCCCTCTTCCTGGAACAGTTTGACGAGAAGTTCCATGTCCAGTCCTACATCCAGTGCGACACCGCCTACTACTTTGACGAGAGCCGCGTGTGGGAACTGCGTGGCCGTGTACGCATACTCACCAAGGACGGCCTGCGTTTTTCCAGCGAGCAGCTCTTCTGGGACGAGAACAAGCACGAGCTGTACTCCCATGTGTTCTCCAAGCTCATTACCCCCGAGCGCGAAATTCAGGGCAGCTACTTCCGTAGTGACGAGAAGATGACCAAGTACTTCATCTCTAACAGTAAAGGCGCCTTTGAGAAGGGCGACTTCGGCAGTGATGACGACACCCTGCGCACTGCCCCCGACACCGTCAAGAGCCAGTTGCGCCCGGCACCTATGCCCCAGCCTCGCAACACCTCGATACCCCTTACGCATTAGTTATGGAAACTACGATAGACATACCCCTGCTCATCAGTATTCTCATTTCCATGGTTTTCTCGGCCTTTTTCTCCGGTATGGAGATAGCCTTTGTATCCAGCAACCGCATGCGGGCCGAGATGGACCGAGAGAAGAATGTATTCGCCCAGCGACTGCTCTCCGTATTCTACAGCCATCCCAATGGTTTTGTCAGCACCATGCTGGTAGGCAACAACATAGTGCTGGTCATCTACGGCATACTCTTTGCCCAGTTTTTTGACAAGACTCTCTTTGCCAGTTGGGATCCGGGGGCCAAGGTCATCGCCGACACCCTACTATCCACATTGGTAGTACTCTTCACGGGCGAGTTTCTGCCCAAGACACTGTTCAAGAACAATGCCAACAAGCTGCTCACCCTGTTCGCGCCCATCGCCTACATCTTCTATATCGTGCTGTGGCCCATCAGCAAGTTCTCCACATTCATGTCCAAGTGCCTGCTACGCATGGTGGGCATCCGCATGGAAAAGGAAGACGACGACGAGGGATTTTCCAAGATAGACCTCGACTACCTGGTACACTCCAGCATAGACAATGCCAAGGACGACAAGGACATCGACGACGAGGTGAAGATATTCCAGAACGCGCTCGAGTTTTCAGACATCCGCGTACGCGACTGCATGGTGCCCCGCACTGAGATTAACGCTGTGAGCATCAACTGCAGTATCGAGGAACTACAACAGAAGTTCATCGAGAGCGGCAACTCTAAGATTATCGTGTACCGTGACGACATAGACCACATCGTGGGCTACATCCACTCGCTCGAGATATTCCGCAACGCCGCCCAATGGAAGGAGCACATCTACTCCATCCCCTTTGTGCCCGAGAGCATGGCCGCCCAGAAGCTCATGCGCACCTTCCTCCAGGAAAAAAAGTCGCTCGGCGTGGTTATTGACGAGTTCGGGGGCACCAGCGGCATCGTGTCGCTCGAAGACATCGTCGAGGAGATTTTCGGCGACATCGAGGACGAGCACGACAGCTCCAAGTATATAGCCAAGAAACTGGACAACGGCGAGTACCTGCTGTCGGCCCGGTTAGAGATAGACAAGGTCAACGAACTGTTCGACCTCCACCTGCCCGAAAGCGACGACTACATGACCGTCAGTGGCCTTATCCTGCACTACTACGAGAGTTTTCCCAAGCTCAACGAGGTAGTCAAGATAGGCAACTTTGAGTTCAAGATAATCAAAAACACCACCAGCAAAATCATCCTTGTACAACTAAAAGTTAACGGCTGACATCAATTTTCCCCCGAAAAATTCTGTTAATTAATATTTTTGTACTATTTTTGTACGCATTTACGTCAAACAGGCAGAAAACAAATACAAATAAAATTATAAATAATGGCAGCATTAGGAAAAATCAGAAGCAAAGGCGTTCTGCTTATCATCATCATAGCAGTGGGCCTTTTTGCGTTCATCGCCGAAGAGGCGGTTCGTTCGTGCGAGTCTACTAAGAACGAACAGCGCCAGCAAGTAGGCGAAGTGTTAGGTGAGAAAATCAGTGTTCAGGACTTCCAGAAACTTGTTGACGAGTACTCTGAGGTCATCAAGATGCAGCAGGGCACTGACAATCTGAACGAGGAGCAGCTCAACCAGGTCAAGGACATGGTGTGGAACAGCTACGTACAGAGCAAGATGATAGAGTCTGAGGCTGAGAAGTTAGGCCTGAGAGTTACCGACAGCGAACTCCAGAACATCCTCAAGCAGGGCACCAACCCTCTGCTCATGCAGACTCCGTTTATCAACCAGCAGACGGGCCGTTTCGACGTTAACCTGCTACAGAAGTTCCTCGCCGACTACAAGACCCAGCAGGGTGCCAACCCTCAGCTGGCCCAGCAGTACCAGACACTTTACAAGTACTGGAACTTTATCGAGAAGACGCTCCGCCAGCAGACCCTTGCCCAGAAGTATCAGAGTCTGCTCGCCCACTGCCTGCTCTCTAACCCCATCGAGGCCAAGGCTTCGTTCAAGGAGGAGAACGAGGAGGCACAGATACAGTTGGCCGCCCTGCCCTACTCGTCTATCGACGACAGCAAGGTACAGATATCCAACTCGGATCTGAAAGCCAAGTACAACGAGCTCAAGCCCCGCTTCGAGCAGTTTGTAGAAAGCCGCGACATCAAGTATGTTGACGTAGAGGTAACACCCTCTGCAGCCGACCGTGCCGCCATCCAGAAAGAGTTTGCCGGTTACACCAAGAGCCTCAGCGAGGCTGCCGACCCCACCGAGGTGATACGCAAGAGCGCATCGCTCGTACCTTACCTGGGTCTGCCTGTAACCAAGGCTGCCCTGCCTGCCGACATCGCCGCACGCATCGACTCTATGGGCGTAGGCCAGACTTACGGCCCCGTGGCCAACGCCCAGGACAACACGCTCAACATTGTCAAGTTAGTGGCCAAGACCCAGATGCCCGACTCGGTACAGTACCGCCAGATACAGGTAGCCGCCGAGACACCTCAGGCCGCCCAGACCACTGCAGACTCTATCTATAAGGCTTTGGCTGCCGGTGCCGACTTCGAGGCCCTGGCCAAGAAGTACAACCAGACTGGCGACAAGATGTGGATTACCTCTGCCCAGTACCAGTCGGCTCCCTCAATGGACAATGACACCAAGAACTTCGTAAACAGCCTCAACACGATGGCTGTCAACGAGACCAAGGTACTCAACTTCACCCAGGGTAGCGTAGTGCTCCAGGTAGTAGACCGCAAGGCCATGGTTACCAAGTACACCGCTGCTGTCATCAAGAAGAGCATCGAGTTCTCCAAGGACACTTACGGTGCCGCTTATAACAAGTTCAGCTCATTCGTAAGCGCCAACAACACCGAAGAGCTCATCGTTAAGAACGCAGCCAAGAATGGTTATCGCGTAAGCGAGGCCAGCGACATCACCACTGCCCAGCACTATCTGGCCGGCATACACAGTACCCGCGAGGCTATGAAGTGGCTCTTCGAGGCTAAGGAGAAAGAGGTTTCGCCCATGTACGAGTGTGGCGACAACAACCACCTGCTGGTGGTTATCCTTGACAAGATACACGAGAAAGGCTACCGCGGCCTCGATGACAGCCAGGTACTTGACATGGTTAAGGCCGAGGTGCTCAAGGACAAGAAGGCAGAGATGCTGATGGCCAAGGTCAAGGGCGCCAAGTCTGTGAAGGACGCCCAGGCCAAGGGTGCCAATGTGTCTACCGTTAACCAGATTACCTTCGCCGCTCCCGTCTTCGTTCCGGCTACTGGTGCCAGCGAGCCCGCTCTCAGCGGCGCTGTAGCAGCCACAGCCAAGGGCCAGTTCAGCAAGAACCCCGTCAAGGGCAACGCCGGTGTCTACGTATTCAGCGTTACCAGCAAGACCATGCGTCCCGGCAAGTACGATGCCAAGACACAGGAGGCCAAACTCCGCCAGCGTGTCATGCAGTATGCCGGCAATTTCATGAACGAGCTGTATGCTAACGCTAAGGTCGTTGACAACCGTTACCTGTTCTTCTAAACACAGAGAAGCTACATTTATCCGCATATTCATCCCGGTGCCCACCAAGGGCACCGGGATTTTTTTTATCTGGCGCAATAAGCGTCCCATTTATAGTCATGGATAGCTATAGGTGGCTCCCCCGTAAGTACCTTGCGCCTACAGTCCGCACCAACTTACACTGTATTAACAACAACTATCGTGTTCTACGCTTTTGGCCCTTACTTTTTTCCCTGCGAACGCCCACTAAGTCCCGCATAGCCATCCCCTATCTCCGTCTAAAGGTGGGGGATATAGAGCCAGAAAATTGCGATAAGCGTTCTGGGCTTGGGGAGCCACATTCTAAGTTTTCGGATAGAGTTTGGAATGGTTAGGAGGAGCAACGAGGCCGCCCTACTTACACGCCGTCGCTGCTCGCCCTAACGGACAAGACATGAGGGAAATGAGAACAAACGGACATTCTAACTCGCAGAGAGGCTTGCCCTGGCGACCTCACGTATCGCCAAGGCAGCCATCGTACTGATAGAGCCCTCATCAGGTTCGGCCATCATACCTTTTACTTCTCCATTCCCCCCATCATGCAGAGCCTGCTCCATGAGTTTGACCTGAAAATGGGCTGAAGCCTCAGCACCAATGGCATCACACACGACAGGGACCAGCAGGCATATCTTACCAACAGCATTATGGAAGAAGCGATAACCTCGAGCCAGATTGGAGGGTGCCTCTACTACACGCAAAGTAGCCAAAGATATGTTTAGAAAAGAGATACGCCCTAAGAATAGGAGCCAGCAAATGATTGCGAACAACTATCAGACCATTAGGCAATTAGTAGAGGAAAAGAAGACAGCGCTAAATCTGCCAATGTTACTGGAAGTACATCAATCTATCACTGCGAACCCACTAAACGATGCGCAAGACGAAAGGCGGTTCAGACAGCATGACGACATCTATGTTGTAGATGCCATTACAGGAAGCATAGCCCACACCCCGCCGCCACACACAGAGATAGAGGGCCCATTAAAGGATCTGTTTGACTTTGCCAATGACACGGACAACGGAAAATTTACACACCCCATCATCAAGGGCATCATCATTCACTTCATACTGGCATGGACACATCCGTTTACCGACGGCAACGGGCGGACTGCACGCTCCTTATCCTATTGGTATATGCTCAAGAAAGGCTACTGGATGACCAAATTTCTCAGTATATCAAGGGTAATATACAAGAACAAGAGGCGCTATGAGCAAATGTTCATATACACAGAGGCCGACGGAATGGACATGACTTATTTCATTCTGCACAATCTGCAGGTAATGAAAACCGCGTACGAAGAACTGACCGCCTACCTTGCCCGTAAGATGGACGAGCGCAGCTCTATATTGCTGTATAGCAACATAGAGGGCATCAACAAGCGCCAAATGCAAATCATCAGGCTGGTCAACGACACCCCATCTCTGGTGCTTACCAGTCAGGAGGTTTCTACCAGATTTGGCATAACCGACCGAACGGTCCGCACAGACCTGAATGACCTAACAGCCAAAGGCCACTTGAAGTGCATCGCTATTAACAAGAAGCAGAAAGGGTACATCAGGGCATAGGCAGCCTGCTGCCCGTACGCTGGGATGTGCCCGTCATCACTTACCCCGATGACATGAGGACATAAAAAAGTCAAGCCTATGACAAGAGGATTACCCTCCAGCATAGGCTTGATTTTTTTGTTACGCTACCAGAATCTACTCGTCCCAGTTGGCATCGTCCTCATCGTAACGGGGAGCGCCCAGAGGGCCTGGCTTGTCCACAGTACCACCGCCAGGGATACTGGTATAATTCATAAGATTGTCGCCCAGCGCGATAACATCTGATGTTGGCTTCTCGTAATTTTTCTTAGTTTCTTTCATTCTTGTCATTATTATTTTACCATTATCTTGCGTCCGTTCTGGATATAGATGCCCTTAGGCAGTCCCTCGGTAGAGGTACCTACCTGTACACCCTGGAGGTTATATACCTTGGCATTGACCGTCTTGGCATCGGCATCGATGTCGGTGATACCCGTTGCCTCGCCTTCATCGATGACACGGTAGCTCACCTTCTGTGCCGATGGCTGAGAAGGCAGAATATAGCTATTGTTGTCCCTGTTCTGAATCGTTATATAATATTTGAAAGGCTGTATATAAGCCTCCTTATTGGTATTGTACACGAAACTGCTTGTCTCAGAGCTTATGTAGTAGCCATTCTTGGCAGCTGTATAGGTATTCTCTGTGGCAGCGTAGAAAGTATATAACTCCTCGGTGCTTGAGCAGTCTATCATAGCTCCATCGACGGGTTTAACAAAGTTGACCTTGCCTAAGGCCAGTGTCTGCTCGCCCGTGGTGGCAGGCTGGATAAGACAGGGGAAGTTGGCTTTCAGTTTGTCCCCCGCTTTGAGGTTCTTGAAGAGCAGCGTGGCGTTCTCATTGTCATCGAGGCCCAGGTTGTAGAGCTTGGCAAACTTGAAGCTGGCCAGCATATCGGCAGTAAGAGTAACATCGAACGGCAGCCAAATAGAGTTCCAACCTGTATAAGCGAAGGCTTTCTTCAGCGTTACATTCACATCAGCCACCTCGGCCTTGATAATCACCTTAGAGATATTGTCCATATCTATTTCGACATCATTGCCTGCCTTTACATCGGTATAGCCCTTATCGTAGACCAGCATAGCGTCGCCTACCTCGGTGATGCCATAGGTACCGTCGGTGTTGGGCGTAGCGGTGAAGCCATTGACACAGTAGGCCGATACGTCGCTGCTGTAGGTACCACCAGAGATGGCTATGTCGGCAGTCTTACCCTCTACGGGCTGGGCATCTACCACTACGGCATTGCCCTGGGCCGTGATAGTACCGCCCTTGATTGTGGCTTTCACATTACCATACAGCTTGCAGAAGTTGAGGGCTGCGTTAGCCAAATTGCCCGTGCCATCGCCCCAGGTTCCAGTATCGCCCTTACCCTTGCTGGTGAGGGTTCCGCCCGTCACTTCCAGCTCACCTCTCTTCATAGCCACGGCTCCGGCCTCACCATAGATGACACCATTGTTGATAGTGAGCTTACCAGCCTGAGGATGGTAGATGGCATAGTCGGCAGTAGAGATAAGTGTACCGCCATTGATGGTGATAGAGGTCGATTTTGTTTCATTTCCATTACCAGAGACTGCATACCAGCCAGCCTCGATGGTGCCACCATTGATGGTGGCCTTGCTGGCATCCCACAGACCTACTGCGAAGTTGCCTTTATTAACTGCATCATCGCAAACAGTCTTAATATAGCCGCTGTTCATCACGAACTCACCACCATCCAGTACTTGAAGCACAGGATTATCATATTTATTCGTGCCCACGTATGGTGACTCACTATATATCTTGGCCGTACTGCCCTCCTTAGAGTCTTGCAGAGTGAGTTTGCCATAGACCAAGAAATTCTCACCACCCTGGTTGGCAGCCTTGACGCTGCATCCGTTGAGATCCAGGGTTAGGGCCTTGTCTTCGGCGACCTCTACACCGTTCTTGCCCAGTTCAGTATCGTTGATAACGGTAACTGTCTGTCCGTCAGTGGCAGCTTCGAAGGCCTCCTTCAGTGTGAAGTACTTCTGGTCACCCACCTTGGCACAGTAGTTGGTAATAGAATAAGTGCCGTCGGCCTCGTTCTTCGTAGTTATCGAGTTTTCGTCCAAGAGGGCGGTCACATCGCTGCTGTAGGTTCCACCTTTCAGCTTAAAGGCAGCCTTAGCATCAGCCACATTGTTCTCGTTAATCAGTTCTACGGCTGCCTTGGCACCGCTCACCTTAGCCTCCTTATCTATATACACCTCGGCTGTAGCCACAGCGGGGTAGTTACTGTCGCGGTCGAATATCACACCACTGGTAGAAACCACCTGGCGCGAGTCGCCCACAGTGCCAGTCTTCGAGGCATCGCCTGTGGCATTGACCTCACCACCGGTCATGCTCATCTTGCCGCCACGCATCAGCACACCCACGCCGTCGGTAACATTGATAGTACCGCCGGTAATGTTGAGAGTACCCTCCTGCGGATGATAGATACCACAGGCTGCCGAAGCCTCATCGGCAGCAGTAGCCGTAAGCGTACCGCCACTGATATTGATAGTGGTGCCGCCTAAATTCTCTTTGCCGCTGCCTGCAATGCAGGCCAGACCAGAAGATGCCAGGCTACCACCAGTCATGTTAACGGTAGCGCCCTTGTCGATGACAGAGATTGGAGTACCCTCTGTTTCTATTTTACCGCCAATAATATTCAATGTCGTCTCAGAGCTACTGGCGCGTCCTTGAACCTGGAACACCACATTTTTGTTCACATTGACTTCCTTCTTCCCTGAAGCTTTTATAGTACCATTCTTTATAGTTCCACTTTCAAGGGTACATTTGCCCCCATATCTTACGACAATACCCAGTCCAAATATATTATTATTATCTGTAGCTGTTGCCGTATTATCTGTAGCTGTTGCCGTTGTCAACAAGCAGCCAGTTCCTTTTCCATCTTTGTCAGAACTATCTTTAATAGTAAGATCTCCGTTACCAGATATATTGAAACCTCCACCTGTCAAAGTTTTACCATTAAGGTCAAGGATTATTTTCCCATTAGATACGCTCTGCTGATTATCACCCATTGCGCAATCTTTTAATAGCACTACTGTCTTGCCATATCCTTTTTGTATTGCTGTTTGTGCACTCGTATATTTCGCATCACCTACCTGGGCTACGAAATTGCCTGCTGAGTATACCCCATCATGCTGGTAGATTTCACTGCCAGCTGCCAAATACGGAGTAACATCCGATGAGAAAGTGCCAGACTTCACAGACACCTTGCCCGATATATCTTTATTGTCAGTGTTTAATACTTGCAGAGCTGAAGCCACTCCTGATACCGTGACAGAAGAGCCATCTATATTGATGGAAGTAGTCTCTACCTGAGGATAATTACAATCACGGTCAAATACAATACCACTTGTACCTACTACTACACGCGAATCGCCGACTTTACCAACAAATCCAGCATCGCCTAAAGCAGTTGCAGTAATAGAGCCGCTCGTGAGATTCAGAGTCCCGCCACGCATCACAATACCAGCGCCATTAACAGCTATAATCTTGCCACCACTAATATTCAAGGTTCCGCTATTAGGATGATACACACCACAAGCGGCATAACCACCAGACTGGATTCTGCCTAAAAGCACACCACCCTTAATGTTAATAGTAGTGCCTCCAAGTCTTTTTTCTTCGGTATCTGTACCATTACCTGCTATCACCGCATTATCCAATGATTCCAACACAGGTTTATTACAGACCTCTACAGTGGCACCAAGTCCTTGAGGCGACACGCAAAACTCCTGAGCCTTTACGTAGCCACCCCAGATTTTAACTGCCGAGGCAACACTGGTTGCACCAGTTTGGTCACCAACAGCAAAGAAAGCAACATCTTCTGACTCTACTTGCGCATTTTTCAATATAACCGTGCCTCCATCAACAGCATTGATGCTTTTCTTTAGCTTGAGTAAGCCAGAATATGAGTTTTTATAATTAAACGTTACAGTGTAATCGTTCTCATTAAATGCGGGATCCTTAAGACTCGATCCTATATTCAGCGTTGCTCTCTGTCCCACTGTAATACTCGTTCCTTTTACTACTTTTCCACCTAACTTTAATGTTATTTGCTTGCCACTAAAGCTGATTGCACCAAAATCGGTTATATCAGACAGAACTTCTATTGTTTTTCCATCCGCCGCTGCATCAAACGCCTCTTGCAGGGTGGCATACTCTGTGGTGCCAATCTTAGCCACATTCTGGGCAAAAGCGCCTGCGGCTGTGCCCAATGCTATAAGCAGCAGGGCGAGGAACTTGTGTAAAAAATGATTTTTCATGTTGATAAATTAGTTTGTGGCCTACTCCCCTATGGCCGAGTGACAATGTTTTAAGTTATTGATATCCCTTTGCCTGACAACAAGTCGGCGGAGGAGTCCCACGCCATCTACACGATCTTACGGGGTGGCCATACGGCGGCGAAGTGAAACGGGCAGACTGCGGGTGGGCACGTCCTTTATTATCAGTAGGTTGACCAGACGGACAGAGGCTGTTACCATCGCTCGTCTGATAATGGGCAAAGATACAAAAATTACCCTTACGTTAATCTTTATTGTTATTTTTTTTTTTTGTTAACACAAAAAGCCGTTTTTACGGCTTTTTGTGCCCCCGGAACCCCATTTTTATATAAAATAAGCGGTACCTCAACCATCAGAGCAAGCTCATGCCACCCGGCTTGCACCCCCCCGGAACAAAGACAAGGATGAGCCAGCAGCCCGAAAGGCACAGCCAAGGCAGAACACCCTCTCCGACCGTTACAAAGCCCCCAGCATTGACACACGCTCACCAAAAACGACAACTACAGCACCCACCAAACTGCCAGCAATCCCTACCGTGGCGCCAATGACGGCCACCAGCCCGCTATTAACGCCCCTTAGGCCGCTAAAGACCACTACCCTATCCCTATTTATAGGTATTTTGCGCGCTCGCGACACGGAATGGTAAAATACTGGGGCTTGGGCTTTGCGCTTTGTGCAGTTTGCGCTAACTTTGCACTCGAATAATCATAAGGAAAGACAAGTAATTCATGAAGCTATCAGAACTAAAGACTGGCGACAAGGGCGTTATCGTCAAGGTGATGGGCCATGGCGGTTTTCGCAAACGTATCGTCGAGATGGGATTTATCAAGGGCAAGAAGGTGGAGGTGCTGCTCAACGCGCCCCTGCACGACCCTGTGAAATACCGCATCATGGGCTACGAGGTGTCGCTGCGCCACAGCGAGGCCGACATGATTGAGGTGGTTACCCCCGATGAGGTGGCCAAGGCCGGGCAGCCCCTGGTGTGCCCCGACGAGACGGTGGCCGAGCCCCAGGCCACCTGCCCCGACACCCCCACAGACCAGCAGCTCGAGGACGCGGCCATCCGCAAGAGCCACGACATAAGCGTGGCGCTGGTGGGCAACCCCAACTGCGGAAAGACGTCGCTCTTCAACTTTGCCTCGGGTGCCCACGAGCGCGTAGGCAACTACAGCGGCGTAACCGTCGACGCCAAGGAGGGCATAGCCCAGTTCGAGGGTTACACCTTCCACCTGGTAGACCTGCCGGGCACCTACTCGCTCTCGGCCTACTCGCCCGAGGAGCTCTACGTGCGCCGGCAGATTATAGACAAGACACCCGACGTAATCATCAATGTCATCGACGCGAGCAACCTGGAACGCAACCTGTACCTGACAACCCAGCTCATAGACATGCACGTGCGCATGGTGTGCGCCCTCAACATGTTTGACGAGACCGAGGCCCGCGGCGACCAGGTAGACTGCGACCGCCTGGGCCGGCTCTTCGGCGTGCCGATGATACCCACCGTGTTTACCACCGGCCGGGGCGTAGACCAGCTGTTTCGCACCATTATCAATATGTATGAGGCCAACGAGGGCGACGACCCCCACTACCGCCACGTACACATCAACCACGGACACGAGATAGAGCATGGCATCGAGGAGATACAGGAGCACCTGAAGCAGACCCCCAACCTGCGACAGCGCTACTCGACGCGATACCTGGCCATCAAGCTGTTAGAGAACGACAAGGACGCAGAGAAGTACATACGCACCCTGCCCGACGCCGACGAGATACTGCGCCACCGCGACGAGGCCGCCGCCCGCGTCAGGGAAGAGACGGGCGACGACAGCGAGACGGCCATCATGGACGCCAAGTACGGATTTATCAACGGCGCGCTACAGGAGGCCGGCTATATGCCGGGCCACAAGAAGGACACCTACCAGGTAACCCACGTGATAGACAGCATCATCACCAACCGCTTCGTGGGCTTCCCCATATTCATCCTGCTGCTCTTCGTGATGTTCAGCGCCACCTTCCTGCTGGGCCAGGTGCCCATGGACTGGATAGAGAGCGGCATAGACTGGCTGGGGCAGATGGTGGGCCGGCACATGCCCGCCGGCCCGCTCAAGGACATGCTGACCGACGGTGTGATAGGCGGCGTGGGGTCCGTCATCGTGTTCCTGCCACAGATACTGATACTCTACTTCTTCATATCCTATATGGAGGACAGCGGCTACATGGCTCGCGCCGCCTTTATCATGGACCGGCTGATGCACAAGATGGGGCTGCACGGCAAGTCGTTCATACCCCTCATCATGGGTTTCGGCTGCAACGTGCCCGCCGTGATGGCCACCCGCACCATAGAGAGCCGCCGCAGCCGCCTGGTCACCATGCTTATACTGCCCATGATGAGCTGCTCGGCCCGCCTACCTATTTATATTATGATTACAGGCACCTTCTTCGCCGTGCGCTACCAGTCGCTCGTCATGCTGTCGCTCTATCTCATAGGCATAGCCATGTCGGTGGTGGCCAGCCGGGTGCTCTGCCGGTTCGTGGTCAAGGGCGAGGACACACCCTTCGTGATGGAGCTGCCGCCCTACCGCTTCCCCACATGGAAGGCCATAGGCCGCCACACCTGGGAGAAGGGCAAGCAGTATCTGCGCAAGATGGGCGGCATCATCCTGGTGGCCTCTATCGTGGTCTGGGCGCTGGGCTATTTTCCCCACAACGATCAGCTCACCGAGCAGCAACAACAGGAGCAGAGCTACATAGGGCGCATCGGCAAGACCATAGAGCCCGTGTTTACGCCCCAGGGATTTAACTGGAAACTGGACGTGGGCCTGGTGGCCGGCGTGGGTGCCAAGGAGATAGTGGCCTCGACCCTGGGCGTGCTCTATGCCAACAGCGAGGACATGGCCGACGATGCCGACGGCAACACGCACAAGTACCAGGTACTGCACCGCCTGATGAGCGCCGACGGGGTCACCCCACTCTCGGCCTACTGTTTCCTGCTCTTCGTGCTGCTCTACTTCCCCTGCATAGCCACCATAGCCGCCATCAAGTCCGAGACGGGCTCGTGGCGCTGGGCACTCTTCGCCGCGGCCTACACCACGGTGGTGGCCTGGTGCGTGTCGGCCGCGGTATACCAGATAGGCTCGCTCATCATAATATAAAGCTCTAACAGATACAAAACACATGAAATCGCTCAAAGAACTATACAAGATAGGTAAAGGCCCCTCGTCGAGCCATACCATGGGGCCGCAGCGCGCGGCACAGATATATGCCCAGCGCCACGCCGGCGCCCACCTCTTCGACGTAACCCTCTACGGCAGTCTGGCTGCCACGGGCAAGGGCCACATGACCGACATAGCCATAGACGAGGTGCTGAGCGCCATAGCGCCGGTCAACATACACTGGGAGCCCAAGATATTCCTGCCCTACCACCCCAACGGCATGAAGTTCTGCGCCGACGGCCAGGACGAGTGGGTGGTGTACAGCGTGGGCGGCGGTGCCCTGTCCGAGGGCAAGACCGACGACATGTTTGACACGCCCGAGGTGTACGAGATGGGCACCCTCACCGAGATACAGGCCTGGTGCGAGCAGCACGGCCGCTCGTACTGGGAGTATGTCGAGCTGTGCGAGGGCAAGGACATCTGGCCCTACCTGCAGAAGGTATGGCAGACCATGCAGGAGTGCGTGGAGCGCGGCCTGAACCACGAGGGCGTGCTGCCCGGCCCGCTCAACCTGCCCCGCAAGGCGGCCACCTACTATGTCAAGGCCACGGGCTACAAGCAGTCGCTGCAGACGCGGGGTCTGGTCTATGCCTATGCCCTGGCGGCCAGCGAGGAGAACGCCTCGGGCGGCACCATCGTGACAGCCCCCACCTGTGGGGCCTGCGGCGTGGTGCCGGCGGTGCTCTACCACCTGTCGCACGGACACCAGTTCTCTGACAGCCGCATCCTGCACGCCCTGGCCACGGCGGGCCTCATAGGCAACCTGGTCAAGCAGAACGCCTCTATATCGGGTGCCGACGTGGGCTGCCAGGGCGAGGTGGGCGTGGCCTGCGCCATGGCCAGCGCTGCGGCCTGCCAGCTCTTCGGCGGCAGCCCCGCGCAGATAGAGTATGCGGCCGAGATGGGGCTCGAACACCACCTGGGCATGACCTGCGACCCTGTGTGCGGCCTGGTACAGATACCCTGTATAGAGCGCAACGCCTTTGCCGCCACCCGCTCGCTCGACGCCAACCTC
>CAKPRX010000007.1 GCA_934183135.1 uncultured Prevotella sp. | reverse complement strand
GGAGACTAACCAGAACCTCTGCGCCACCCGTACCGCCCGTATGTTTACCCAGCCCATGCTCGAGATTTACGCTGACGACGTGAAGTGTGCCCACGGCAGCACGGTGGGCCAGCTCAACGATGCCGCCCTCTTCTACATGCGCCAGCGCGGCATCAGCCTTGAGGAGGCCCGCCTCTTGCTCGAATTTGCCTTTATCAACGAGGTCGTCGACACTATCCAGCTCGAACCGCTCAAGGACCGCCTCCACTATCTCGTAGAGAAGCGCTTCCGCGGCGAGCTCAACAAGTGCGAGGGTTGTAAACTATGTAAATAAGCCTATGTATGATATCAACAAGGTGCGGGCCGACTTTCCCATCCTCGGCCGCACCATCTATAATAAGCCGCTGGTGTACCTGGACAATGGTGCCACCACCCAGAAACCGCTGTGTGTACTCGATGCCATGCGCGACGAGTACCTCAATGTCAACTCCAACGTACACCGCGGCGTACACTGGATGTCGCAGCAGGCCACCGAGCTGCACGAGGCCGCCCGCGAGACGGTGCGCCGCTTCATCCACGCGGCCTCTGCCACCGAGATAGTGTTCACCCGGGGCACCACCGAGGGACTCAACCTCGTGGCATCGTCCTTCACCGATGCCTTCATGCACGAGGGCGACGAGGTCATCGTCTCGGTCATGGAGCACCATTCCAATATAGTACCCTGGCAGCTCCAGGCGCAGAAGCGGGGCATCAAGCTGCGCGTCATTCCCATGAACGACCGTGGCGAGCTGCTCATGGACGAGTACGAGCGTCTCTTTACGCCCCGCACACGCATCGTCAGCGTGTGCCATGTCAGCAATGTGCTGGGCACGGTCAACCCCGTCCACAAGATTATCAGCATAGCCCACGCCCACGGTGTGCCCGTGATGGTCGACGGGGCCCAGAGCGCCCCCCACATGCCCATCGACGTACAGCAGATGGACTGCGACTTCTTTGCCTTCAGCGGTCACAAGATGTATGGCCCCACCGGCGTGGGTGTGCTCTATGGCAAGGAAGACTGGCTGGACCGCCTGCCTCCCTATCAGGGCGGCGGCGAGATGATAGAGAACGTCAGCTTCGACCACACCACCTTCGAGCGGCCTCCCCTCAAGTTCGAGGCCGGCACCCCCGACTATATAGCCACCAACGGACTGGCCAAGGCCATCAACTACATGGAGCAGCTGGGCATGGACAACATCTACCAGCATGAGCACGACCTTACGCGCTACGCCATGGAGCGCCTGGGAGCCATCCCCGGCATGCGCATCTTCGGCTGCGCCCCCGACAAGGACGCCGTCATCAGTTTCCTGGTGGGCCAGATACACCACATGGACATGGGTACCCTGCTGGACCGCCTGGGCATAGCCGTGCGCACCGGTCACCACTGCGCCCAGCCGCTCATAGACCGCCTGGGCATCTTAGGCACCGTGCGCGCCTCCTTCGGCCTGTACAACACCCGTGCCGAGGTAGACACCCTGGCCGAGGGCATAGAGCGCGTGGCCCGCATGTTCTGACGGCCTACTGGCCAGACTGTCCTGCGCCCCTGCACGGTGCCCGACCTGATGGCAGCATGCCATCGGCCAGGCGGCAGGCAGGTGGCTCAGAGGGCCGAACGGCACTTCAGCACAGCGTGGAGCAGCCAGGCCACACACACAGCCCGCAGGGCCAGCGGCCCGTTTACCGGAAAAGCGGCAAAGAGGAAGGCCGCCTGGGCATTGAGCAGCAGCAGCGTCTGCCTGATGCCCACGGGCCGCTCCAGCACCGCCGAATAATAGCGGCTCAGGGCCACGAGGGGCCACCTGAGCAGGACGGCTGTCTGCCTCAGCATGGGGGCTATCTGTGCAGTACTCGGTGTACAGGCTGTGGGGGTCATTGTCATGTCTCTCTTCATATCGGTTATGTTTTTAGTTCTCTTTACAGGGGCAAAGCTACCCATATAGTGCGCACAAATGGTTCAACATCCCGACTTTATTAGTTAAAAAACTCCCGTTTGTAACATACGTTAACACTATGACACCCAAAACACCATTAAAAAACCACTTTTACACCGGCCTTACCGAGGCCGGGTGCGACGAGGCAGGCCGCGGCTGCCTGGCTGGCAGCGTGTATGCGGCTGCCGTCATCCTGCCCGACGGCTACGACAACCCCACCCTGAACGACTCTAAGCAGATGGGCGAGCGGCAGCGCTATGCGCTACGCGAGCAGGTGATACACGATGCCGTGGCGTGGGCCGTGGGGGTGGTTACACCCGACGAGATAGACCACATCAACATCCTCAACGCCAGCATCCTGGCCATGCACCGCGCCCTGGACCAGCTCAGCGTGCGCCCCCAGGCCGTCATCGTCGACGGCAACCGCTTCAAGCCCTATGCCGACCTGCCCTACACCACCATCGTCAAGGGCGACGGCAAGTATCAGGCCATCGCCGCCGCCAGCATACTGGCCAAGACTTTCCGCGACGACTACATGGCCCGCCTGGATGCCGAATATCCCATGTATGGCTGGCGCAAGAACAAGGGCTACCCTACCCGCGAGCACCGCGAGGCCATACTCCAGCATGGCATCAGCCCCTACCACCGCCGCAGCTACAACCTCCTGGGCACCGAGCTAAGCCTCAACTTCGAGCCATAGCCACAGGGATGCCCCGAACGTACTTTACTGTGAAAGGTAAAAGGGTAAAAAGGTAAAGGCATCCCCCCCTGTGTGCAGGCAGGCTTTCTAAGGGTGTGCGCTATAGCGAGCGTGAGCGCAGTGACCGCCATCCCATCTGTCGCAATGGTCGCCCAACAGATCTTTTTACCCTTTTACCTTTTTACTTTTTTACCTTTAAAACTGCCGTCTGTATCGTAAAGTTTTTTCTGATATTGCATAAATATACATTTCTGCCGTTTCGGTCTCTGACAAGGGCTTTCCGGGGCTCTATATTTTGTCTGCACGCTCGCCGAGGGTGCGGCGGTGGCGAAAATGGCCATTTTCTGGCCACCCGAAAACCATCATTTTTTGGCTCGCGATGGTCATTAGAATCGTAATGACCATCGCGAGCACCAAAATGACCATCCCGACGACCTCAAAAAAACAGCCTCGCCAGAGGCGGAAATAGCGGTAAAAAAGGTGCCAAATACCTCTATTTTGTCAAAGGTTGTTACTTTTCTGGCCCCTTGCAGACCCCCGAGCTCCCCCCGATGACCCCAAAAACCGTCCTGGCTTGATGAAAAATTCCGGAAATAAGGCGCCGAAAAATGGCCATTACGGCTGTATATTTATGCAAAACGAGCAGCGTTTTTGCATAAATATACAGCCGCGTGTAAGGTTTTTTCCGTGGCTCGCGCCATGGTCATAGCAACGATAGGGGCCAGTGGCATCTACCCACGAAAGCCACCGGGACGGCCGCGAACAGCCGCCGAGCCGCTTTAGCCAAACTCGGAGCCAGATTTTGCAGAGCCGAAAAAGGGCTGGACTTCCATCGAGGAAATCCAGCCCTTATGATTAGGTCCGCAAAGGGTTAGCGGACAGTTTCGGGAGCGGTTAGAGCACCACCTTCTCGGTCTTCTTAGAACCGTCCTTGTAGGTAGTTACCACTACATATACAGCCTTCTCGCCAGCCTTAGGAGCATCTACCTTCACACCAGCGGTGGTGAAGTACTCCCTCTTGACTACGCCAGCCTCAGACCCAACGGTGGTAATGCCGTTGACGATGCTCGTCACCTTGCACTCTACCTCCTGCTCGACTACGCTCTCGCCAGCCGACAGGGTTATGGTCAGTGTGCCTGTGAAAGGCTTGTTGAAGTGTACCTTGTTGCCATCTACCACCACGTCAGCATTGTCGGTGGTGACGGTTACACCCTCGGGATGTCCTACATAGAAGTCCTTGGTAGCCACCTGGGCAGCCATGTCGGCAGCGTCAAGCAGTATGGCGGCAGCGTTGACCTTGGCATCGTCATTGTCGCAGAATCCCTGCAGCACGGGCATGGTGTAGTCGTCATAGCTCTTCCAGCCCTCGCCCATGTCTAACTTGAGCAGGTCGGCGTATGCCAGAGACGTACCAGCGGTGTTGACGCCCTCAGAGGCGAGTTCCTTGACATAGTACACGTTCTTCACGTAGTTGTAGTCAGGGTTCCAGGTCTTGGGGTTGTCGGTCATCTTGACACCGATAATCATGGCACAAGTGTCGGCAGGAGCCTCTACGGTTCCGGCGAAGTAGCTGTCCTCGATACGGGTACCTATTACGGCACCATTGCGCTCGGAGCCAACCAAAGGATAACCTATAAGACCACCTACACGGGCTATGCCCTTGATGGTACCATAGCTATACACATTCTTATAGTGACCGCCACCATGGCCGGCGATACCGCCAATGCCGTAGCTGTCCTTGCCAACGGTACCGGTAGAGGTTACGTCGCCCAGGTTGTAGCAGTTGGTGATGGTGGTGCCGCCATAGGCGTTATAGCCTATCACACCACCGGCGCGGTTGCTGGTAGTGGTGACGTCGCCGGCGTTCCAGCAGTTGGACATCACAGAGTTGTTGCCCGTGAAGGCAGCGGCGATACCGCCGAGGCCGAAGCCACCCTCGATGTCGCCTATGTTGTAACAGCTGTCGATGACGCTGTAGTTGGTGGCATAGGCCACGATACCGGCGCCCTGGTTGCCCGAGGCGATGATGTCGCCCTCGTTGTGACAGCCGATGAAGCGGACAGGATTCTGCTCGGAGAACGAGCCCTTATAGTAACATGCTATACCTGCGGCATATACCGGTTTCTGCGAGAGGATGGTTCCGCTGTTCCAGCAGTTCCTGAAGGTAGAGCCAGCCGTATAGACACCCATGATACCGGCGGTATAGGTGCTCGAGACGGTGCTGCTGATGGTCGACGAGACGTCGCCCGTGTTGTAGCAGCCCTCCATATAGAACTTAGAGTAACCAGATGAGCTGCCCTCTACGATCAGTCCGGCGTTGTTGGCAGCCGACGAGATGCTGGCCGTGTTGTAGCAGTCCTTCAAGTAGTAAGGCTCAGAGTCCTTAGAGGCCGTGGCCAGACCGATGAGACCGGCCAGTGTACTTACGGTGGCAGGGCTGGTAGCCACTACCTCGCCCGTGTTGTAACAGCCTATGAGCGTATCGGGATAGCAGGTTCCGATAAGTCCGGAGAGGTAGCTCTTGTTGAGCTTAGAGGCAGTACCCGAACCGGTGTACGACACCTTGCCCTTGTTGCCACAGTTGACGTACTTGACGCCAGCGTTGCTGTAACCCACCAGACCGGCAGTGTAGGCACCGGCAGAGGTAACCTCGCCCTCGTTGACACAGGCGGTGAGCTGAGCACCGGTCTGGGCCACACCTACGAGGCCACCCAGGTAGCTCTTGGAGCCGCCCTTGACCGTGGCCTGGTTAGTAACGTTCTCCAGACTGCCGGCCAGACTGCCTACCACGGCGCCACCCTTGGCATAGGTGGTGGTAAACGAGCCCTTTACCGTCAGGTCGTGTACATAGGCATTGGCGCCGAGCGACTTGAAGAGTATGCCCTCTCCCTCGGCCTTGGCGGTGTACTTGGCGGTTACAGTCTTGCCGTTACCATCAAGCTCGCCGTCGAATATGGTTACATCGTCTAACGAGAAGGGATGGATAAACAGGTTGAAGCTGATGTTGGCCGTCAGCTTGACTACCTTGCCGGTCATAGGCTCGCCACAGGTGGCCATATAGTTGGCAAAGGCATTCCAATCGTTGCTGTTCGTGATAAGATAAGGATCGGCGGCGGTACCGGCACCCGTCAGAGGAATGGCCGGACGGCTCTCGATAACAAACGGCTTGGTATAGCCACTCTTATAGGTGGCTGTAAGCGTATCGATGACCAGCTCGGTAACCGTGGCAGGAGCCACGAGTGTGTTGCCGTTAATCTTGAACACAGAGCCAACCTTCAGCGACCAGGTGCAGTCGGCATCGGTGCTGAGGGCCACATCCTTCTTCAGGTCGGCCACGGTCTGACCGGCAGGCACGCTGACGATGATGCTGCGGGCCACCTTGACAGAAGGCTCATCGGCAAACTGCTTCAGTACCGGGTACTTGCCGGCCTCGAACGACCACAGGTCGGCCGAGTAGTTGGCCAGGGCCTTGCCACTGGTAAGCACGCTGGTCTCTACGGCCTCAGTGCCCTCGAGCGTGGTGTTGCCATTGGCCTTGTGCAGGGTTATCTGTCCGTCGTAGTAGTTGTCCTGGCATACGCCCTTGGTACCCGTCTGTCCACCGATAGCACCTACCTCGACCTTGTTGGTCGACAGCGAAGTACCATAGTTGATACAGTTGATAACGTCGTTGTGGTAATCGTAAGTAGTAGAGGCTGCCTCGCCAAGCGAACCAGAGATACCGGCTACACGGCCGTAGCCATAAGTGGTACCCGAGTTAACGCAGTTGATAACGCGGCCTCCAGTCTGTCCACCGCAGATACCGCCAACGCTGTTGAGCTTGTTGACCTTAGAGCCCGAGATAAAGGTAGAGATGACCTTGCACTCGATGGTACCGGTGTTCTCGCAGTTTTCTATCAGTCCATAGTTAGTACCGCTGATACCGCCTACGTTCATGTAGCCGCTGACGATATTACCGGCGTTGAAGCAGTTGCGTATTACGGCACCCTTCTGGTTCTGTCCGGCAATACCACCTATCCAGCAGCTATAGCCAGTAACATTAGCATAGTTGCGGCAGTTCTCGATGGTACCATAGTTGTAACCTACCAGGGCAGCCGAAGTAGCCCACAGGTCAGTAAGGTCGCAGTCGGCGGCGATGTTCAGGTTCTTCAGGCTACCGTTGGGGCCCATACGGCCGACGAAGCCCTTGTAGCCTATACACTTGCCAGTAGTAGGAGTACCCATATTGTCGGCGGTAGGAGCGGTAGTCCAAGTCATGGAGTTCTTGATAACCATGTTGTGGATGGTATGTCCGTCGCCGTCGATATGTCCGGCAAACTGCACGTGGGCATCCGATGAGCCAGTGATGATGCAGGCGCAGATACCCAGGAACTCGGGATCCTTCTGCAGGTCTATATCGTTGGTAATCTTGAAGTAGGTATCGGGGAAGAGCTGCTGCTTGACGGTGGTAACCTTAGACAGGGTCACCAGGTCGGCCTTGGTCTTCAGCAGATAGGGCTTCTCGGCAGTTCCCTCGCCGTCAAAGGGTATGGGAGACACCTTCAGCGCCAGCATACGGGCACCTACACCCTGGCTGACGAAGCAGATGGTGTCGGTGCCAAACTCTTCCTTGAGCTTCAGGGCCGTGCCGCTGATGGCAGAGTAGGCACCCTCGTCTACCAGTTGGCCCTCCTTGTAGTACTTCACGGTAGTGGCACCCAGCAGGGTGAGCTTGGCGTCGCGGGTCACCTTGTCGAGCGAGCTGCCGTCAGCCAGATTTAATGCGCTGGCACTGAACTTGGCAGCCTCGGTGTCGTCCATGCCCTTCAGGCGTGGATAAGCACCCTCGGTAAAGGTCCAGACAGAAGCGTCGAAGCCCTTAACGCCCGAACCGGCAGTAAGCTCGGCGGTGGTGGCGCCAAAGGCGGTAGAGCCGAAGTTGGTTATCTGCTTGTCAAAGTAGATGTTCTCGAGTGTGGGGTTGGCTCCGTCCATGACGGTACCCAGTATCTCGCGGCGCTCGGTCTCGGGCTTGTACTGGTAGGTCTCTGCCTGTACATTGCCAGCGGCATAGCTGCTCTTGACAGCACTCTCGTGGACTGTGCCGGCAGCGTCCTTCCAGTTGCGTACATAACCGGTAATACCGCCGGCATAGCGAGAAGAGGCACTGACTATCTCTACATTGCTGTAGCAGTCGGTTACATCGCCATAGAGGTTACCTACCACACCGCCTACGGCTGCCTCGTTGCCATAACCATAGACAGTACCGGTGGCATAGCACTTATTGACAGAGCCCTGGTAGCAGACACCAGCCACGCCACCCAGGCTCAGGTTAGAGGTGTAGCGGCCGTCGAGCGTACCAGAGAAGTAGCACTTCTCGGCATGGCCCATATACAGCGAGCCGACAACACCGCCAGAAGGATAGGTATCGGTAACACCGCCAGCCTTGATGCTTACGTTCACGGCGTAGCAGTTGCTGATGGTGCCGTTGACCTGTCCGGCTACACCGCCGGCATATCCGAAGGCACCCGTAATGTTAGAGGTTGTAACGCTACAGTCGGTCACGTTGCGGGCTATGGCGGCAATGCCGGCAGCACCTGTCTGGCCCGTATTGCTTACCACCGAGTTGGTAACCTGGCAGTTCTGTATGTCGCCCAGCGTCCACGCGGCCACTACACCAGCGTAGTAGTTGGCGGCCTGAACCTCGGCCTTGTCAAACTTGATGTTCTTGATAACGCTGACGGTATCAGCCTTACCGAAGAGGCCGGCATAGCCATTGGCGCCGGTATTCACGGTAAGGCCCGTGATGGTATGTCCGTTACCGTCGAACGTTCCGGCAAACTGGTGCGACCAGTCGGCGCCGATAGGCTGGAAGCGGTAGCCCGACATATCGATGTCATTCTCCATGCGGAAGTACTTGCCCAAGAAGGGGCGGGCAAACTTGGTCTGGCCGGTGCCTAAGGTAGGCTCCTCGGCGTTGACCTTGTCGGCGAGCAATATCAGGTCGTCGAGCGTCTTCAGCTTATAGGGGTTGGCCTCGGTACCCTCGCCCTCGAAGTCGGTTACCGAGAGCTTAGGATAAGTAATGTCGAAAGTAGTCTCAATCTTTCCGCTGATCATGGCGCCCAGATAGTACTTAGAGGTAAGCAGCGTCCAGCCACCCCAGGTTATCTGGCGATTGTTGGTAGACTTGTCGCAGTTGATTACGGCAGCATAAGAGGTGAGGCCGCTATAGTCGTCCTTGAAGGTGGCGGCCACAGTAGACCAGTCGCCATTGGTGGCGTCCTTGCGCGCTATCTGCTGGGCTATCTTGCCAGTAAGGTCGCGCTGCAGCTCTATCTCCACGGTCTGTCCGTAGTTGGCAAAGTTGCGTATAGAGAGTACGTTGGAAGACAGCTGCACGGCATATACACCGAAGGACACGTCCTGCAGCTTAGACTCCTTAGAGTTCCACACCCTGTAAGACATCGTGGCATTGGCCTTGACTATCTCCGTACCGTACATGGCGCAGAAGAACTTGTCGGCATTGGCGCCGCTCTTGATGAAGAGACCCCACCACGAGTCGAGGGTTATCGTTCCGTCGTCGTTGAGCTTACCGGTAATCTGTGCCTTACGGTCGGGCTTGCCCGCCGAGGTACACACAGCCAGGTCGAAGTCGCCATAAGTGGCGTTCTTGCCTACCACCTGGTTAGGGATGGTAATGGTCTTGGCCTGCTTGTCCACCTTGGCACTTACCACGATACCAGCCTCATAGAAGTTGGTAATGGTGATAGAGTCGGCGTAGTCCTTCTTAGGGGCGATGACTACAGCATGACCACCATCGTTGCCCGATGAGATAAGGGTCTTGTAGGTCATCACACAGTCGGTAGCCTTGGTCAGGTCCATAGGTGCTGCCGCAGCAGTCTTTCTTGCCTTGGCTACCTGTCTCTTGGCCGATGGCGGAGCCGCTGCCGTCTTCAGTTTGGTGCCCGTGCCGTATAGCTGAGATACAGCATTGCCCGACAGTAGCCGCTGGGTTACCGGGGCCCCTGACTGTTCAGGGTTCTGGACCGAATTGAAGATCTTGACATCATCTGCCATCATAGACACTGGAAGCCACAGTAACACGAGCAGCATTCCAAATACAGATAAAAATCTTCTCATATATTATACATGATTTTTAGGGGACTATTAAAACACTCTCCTTAACCGGAAGGGGAGCCAGTGCAGTCCCCTTTCTCACACTGGCCCGTCCGGCATTTATCATTCTTGCAATTAGTTAATAAGCTATCTTGTACCGCTCGCTGCCTACGGCTACGATGTACACGCCATGGCCCGGCAGCTGCAGGGTAGCCACGCCGCCGGCCAGGGTGGTCTGTGCCACCTGTACGCCGCCGACCTCGTAGAGCGTCACCCGGCTCTGCTTGCTGGCAGAGCTGACGGTCAGCGTGCTGCCCGCTATGGACAGATGGCTCAGGCCTCTATCGGCGGCCACCGTGCCGAGGTCTATGCCCGCGGCCACATCCTCGTAAGCTATCGTAAAGTCGTCTATGTAGCAGTAGTCTGTCTTGCTGCCTATGGTCTCGGTTATCTTGAAGCAGGGGTTCGTGGCGTCTATATTATATATAAGGTGTGCCGAGCCCTGGGCGGGCACCGTGGTATTGTCTACCCCGTCTACATCCTTCATAACGACCCACGAGGCGCCCTTGTCGGTCGAGTAGTAGCAGCGCATAAGGGCGAGCGAGCTGGTGGGGTTGTAAGCCATAAAGGATACCGACGTGACCTTGCGGTTGATGGCCGATGTCGCTATCTCGGATTTCTTCTTCAGTCCCAGGGCACGCGCGCCGTTGCCATAGCCCTCGGCGGGTGTCACCACGGCAGCCGAGGCAGCCAGGCTCCAGTCGCAGAACTTGCCCTTGACCACCGCCTTGCCGGCACTGGTAGGCTCCATCTCCTCGAAGTCTTCTACCAGCTCCGAGATGCTGGCATTGGCCACGCTAAACGAGATGACCCCGTCGGCGCTCTCGGCTATATCCTTTAGCTCCAACGGTGTCGGGGCCTGCGTCCACGACCGTATCGAGGGTGTAGTACGGTTAGTAAGCTCCGTAACATTGCCGCTACCGGGGAAGGGGTCGCCCTGCGAGTCGGTCACAGTGGTGGTCTTGCCCGATGTCTTGGTCTGCGGCTTGGCCCGCAGCACCTCCAGGTAGTTGTGGGCAGGGTTACAGTTGATGGTATTGTTCTCCCAGACATCCACATTGGTAGAGTCTACTCTCGTAACGATCATGCCGTGCCCGGCCAGATAGGCGTCCCAGCGGGTCTGCTGCCTGTTTTCCAGGAGGAAGAACTCGTTGGGGATGGCCGAGTTGATGCGGTAGCCCGCATTAGAGGTGTTCAGCGCGTCCAGGGTGAACTGTCCCGGGGCCTCTATCAGCTGCGGACTGGCAAACCCTAACGAGTAGCGCTCGTAGAGGGTATAGCCTACCGGCGTGCGCGACTTGTTGCGGTAGCTGCCGCCGGCCATGATGGACCACGTGGCGGGGTTGATGCTCTGGCCGCCGCTCGATGCGTAGTCGGTGTCGTACTCATCGGACAAGCCCAGCACATGGCTGAACTCATGGCAGATGGTTCCGATGCCGTCGAGCACGTCGGAGCCTTCGCGGCCGTACATCTCGGTAGAGCAGGCATAACGGCCCAGCGACACGCCGTCAAGGCGGACGCCGAACATCTTAGAGGCGTGGGGCCAGACAAGGTCCGAGTTGTTGCCCGAGAAGTTGGCTCCGTAGCCGGCATAGATGAAGTACACCATATCGGCCGTCCCGTCGCCGTCGCGGTCATACTGCTTGAAGTCTACCTGGCTGTCGGCGGCCTTGCAGGCTGCCGCGGCCAGCACCTGACCATTGGTCGAACCGCTGGCATCGTACTTAGAATAGTTTATCTTGACCGGCCCGACGATGTCGAACTGCGGGTCAAAGGCTCCCATGGAGTTGTCGTAATAATAGTCGCGCACGCTACCGGTACACTCTATCTTCTCAGGAATGAGCGAGGAAGACATGTACCCGTCGTAGTTCTTCTGGTTGACCATATTGTTGACGATATCGTGGATATCGGTACGGGAGAAACTGCAGTCATTAAATTCGACGAGGATAATAAGGCCGCGAAACTTGCTAATGTCGTATTTGCCGTTTCCGCGCAGGTGCCGGCGCATGCCGGTCATGGTTTTCATGGTTTTCTTCATCTCCCTGGCAGTCGGAGAGAGCGCTGGGGCGATGTTCTTCCGCAGTGTCTGCAGGAAGGTGTTGTCGGCCGCGGTGCGCTCGGCGGTGTTGCGTGCTATGCGCTGGGTGGCCACCAGCCGGCCGTCGGTCAGCTCGGCATACACATAGTAGCCCGTTGGCGACTTGACCACCGTATAGCCGTCCTCTGTGGTGGTGTGGTGCTGGTACTCGTCGCCTACGAGGCGCACCGTAAGGTACGTACCGTCTGGCTGAAGCAACTTGGCTGGGGTGGGGTTGGCCGGAATGCCATGCACAGTGGCTATTCCTAACAAGGAAGATAAGACTAATAGGTAAAATTTCTTCATTCGCAATTATTTAAGTGGTGCTATCCGCGACAAAAGTAATAATTATTAACCAAAATAACGATAAAATGACAAGAAAAATCGCATTTTTGCAATAAATTCATATTTTCTGCATAAATGTACAATACTGCCATATCACAGACGGCCTATGCCGCAACCAGCATGGCCATTAGCTGTCTGGGAGCGATGGCTTAAAATGTTGCATCTTCTGATACGTAGGCCAGCCGCTGCTGCCAGACTGGCAGTGCTTACCGCCGCCACGGTTATTTTTTTCATCTTTTTCTTGGCATCCGTCATTTTATTTCGTAATTTTACAACCGTAACATACTAAACGACAACCGACATGACATCTATCAGAACCACTCTTGTCATCCTGGCTCTCGCCCTCGCCACCACCGCGATGGGCCAGGGCATTATCCGCCACAATGCGCCCGCCTCCAAGGCCACGGTCAAGAAACCGGCCACCACGGCTGCCTCGCCCGCCAAGCAGCGTGCCGTGGCCCGGCTGCTCCGGGACATGGTCTACGTCCAGGGCGGTACCTTTACCATGGGCCGTACCAGCAGCAAGGCTTACTGGAACGACGATTCGGACAAGCCGGCACACCAGGTTACCGTCAGCAGTTTCTATATATGCCGATACGAGGTTACGCAGCAACTCTGGAAAGCGTTTATGGGCACCAACCCCTCGTGGACCAAGGCCGACAACATGCCCGTGGAATGGGTTAACTGGGTAACGGCCCAGAAGTTTATCCAGAAGCTCAACGCCTACAGCGGCAAGCGGTTCCGCCTGCCCACCGAGGCCGAGTGGGAGTTTGCCGCGCGGGGCGGCAACCGCTCGCACAACTATCTATACAGTGGCAGCGACGACATCAACGAGGTGGCCTGGTGGCAAGACAACAGCGGGGGCAAGCTGCACCCCGTGGGCACCAAGCGTCCCAACGAGCTGGGCCTCTACGACATGACGGGCAATGCCCGTGAGTGGTGCGCCGACTGGCAGGAGCGCTACCAGTCATCGGCCCAGACCAACCCCAAGGGGCCACAGAGCGGTCGGTGGCGGGTGATGCGTGGCGGAAGCAAGGACTGCTCGGAGTCGCAGAGTGGCATCATGACCCGCAGCCAGAGCCTGCCCGACATAGCCGTGTGCTGCGGTCTGCGCCTGGTCTGCGACAGGCTATAGTCATGCCCACGCGGTGCCAGGGGCCATGGCTATGGGCACCGTACCGGGCACTGCCTACCGCCCCCAGACCTCCCCGGCCACCTGGCGCACCAAGTCTATCTTGGCCCACTGCTGCTCCTCGGTCAACTTGTTGCCTATCTCGCACGAGGCAAAGCCACACTGCGGACTCAGGCTCAGGCGTTCCAGGGGTACATACTTAGTAGCCTCGTGTATGCGGGCTATCACCGTGGCACGGTCTTCCAGCACGGGCGACTTGGTGGTAATGAGTCCCAGTACCACCTGCTTGTCGGGCGACACGTACCGCAGCGGTTCGAAGGTACCCGAGCGCTCGTCGTCGTACTCCAGATAGTAGGCCGACACATTCTCCTTAGCAAAGAGATACGGGGCGACAGGGTCGTAAGCGCCCTTGGTGGCGTAGCACGAGTGATAGTTGCCCCGGCACACATGGGTGTTAACGGTAAGTCCCTTGGGAGCTGCCGCTATGGCCAGGTTGTTGACCGCAAGATACTGCAGAGCCTCGTGCTCCAGCGTAAAGCCCGTTCCAGCCATCGATTTCCAGAAGTCGTCGTCTACTATCATGCCCCATGTACAGTCGTCGAGCTGCACGGTACGGCAGCCGGCGGCATACAGTTCCTGGAAGAACGTACCATAAGCCCGGGCTATGTCCTCGATGAGCTGCTGGGTGTTAGGATAGAAGAGGCGGGTGTTCCTGGTATTGTCGCCGCGGAACAGTTCGGCCAGGAACTGAGCAGGGGCAGGAACGGTCTGCTTGGCCGTAACGCCGTCGCCCTCGTATTGCTTCACGAAGAGGAAGTCCTGGATGAAGGGGTGGCGCTCGCCCGAAATCCTGCCGGTAAGGCGGAGCGAGCCGTGGGTAGTCTCCTCGCCATGGAACTGGTAACCGTGGTCGAGCTCGATATGCTCCACGCCCTGGAAACCCCACATGAAGTCCAGGTGCCAGTAGCTGCGGCGATACTCGCCATCGGTAATGTAGCGTAGGCCATGGGCCTTCTGCTGCCGGACCAGCTGGGCGATGAGCCGGTCCTCTACGCTGCGCAGCTGGGCGCCTGTTATCTGGCCCGCGGCATGCCGGGCTCTGGCCTCTTTCAACTCGGCGGGGCGCAGGTAGCTGCCCACCACGTCAAAGTGTACACGGTTACTGGTACTCATAGTCTCTGTTCCTTTCTATTATTATGTTTATTATGTTTCTGATTACGGCGACAAAGGTACTGACAATAAAAAAAACTACAAAATCATTCCCCTAATACGGTAAAATATCCTAATTTTGTATCCGAAACCACGGTTACAGCAGAATAATATTCTGCCAAAACCATACTCACCACCACTACATACACACCGATGGCAACCCTGGACAACACAGACATCAAGCTGCTCAGGCTACTGCAGCAGAACGCGCGGCTCACCGTCAAGGAGCTGGCCGCGAGGGTCCACCTGTCGCCCTCGCCCACCTTTGAGCGGCAGAAGAGGCTGGAGCGCGAGGGCTACATAACCCACTACGCCGCCGTGACCGACTACAGCAAGCTGGGCAACAACGTGATAGTGCTATGCAACATACGCCTGAAACAGCACACCCACGACCTGATACAGCAGTTCATGGACGAGGTGCAGAAGATAGACCGCATAACCGAGTGCTACAACACCACGGGCGACTACGACTTCCTCATCAAGGTCTACGCCCATGACATGAAGGACTACCAGGACTTCATGCTCAACACCCTGGGCAACATAGAGTGTATAGGCAGCCTGCACAGCATCATCGTCATCGGCGAGATCAAGAACTCGCACTGCATACCCGTCAGCCCGGGCCACGGCGAGGACGAGGGCCACGGACTATAATATAATAAGGTATAACGCCAACTGCCACCACCCACCATGCGACACGACAAGCTACAACGCGAACTGGACCTGCTGCTCCTGATGACCGAGAACAAGAACTACACGGCCGCCCAGCTGTGCGACCGCATAGGCATATCGCGACGCAACCTGTACTACTACCTCGACTTCTTCCGCGACGCGGGCTTCCGCCTCATCAAGTCGGGCAACTACTACAGGCTGGACCGCCACTCACCCTTCTTCCGCCGTCTGCACGAGAGCATAGACTTCACCGAGCAAGAGGCCGTGGTGCTCCGCCGCCTGGTAAGCGGCGGCGACGAGTCTAACCCGCTCATAGAGAGCATACGCCACAAGCTCGACAAGTTCTACGACCTGCGCATCCTCACCGATGTCAATGTGCAGCAGCGCCTGTCGCACAATATAGGACGCCTGTACGAGGCCGTCAAGTTCCGGCAGATGGTCAAGATATGCCAGTACTCGTCGCCCCACAGCCAGACGGTTACCGACCGCATCGTGGAGCCTTATCTCTTTATGAACGACAACATGGACGTGCGGTGCTACGAGCTCAGCTCGGGGCTGAACAAGACCTTCAAGATAGCCCGCATGGGCGACGTAGAGCTGATAGACATGCTGTGGAGCCACGAAGACCGTCACCGCCAGGTGTTTACCGACGCCTTCATGTTCAGCGGCGAGGAGCGCCACACGGTAAGCCTCGTCCTGGGCCAGCTCTCGGCCAATCTGCTGCGCGAAGAGGTGCCGCGCGCCGCCACGGGCCTGGTGCCCTACGACGACCACCGCTACCGGCTGGAGCTCGACGTGTGCAGCTACGTGGGCATAGGCCGGTTTGTCCTGGGCCTGTACGACGACATACAGGTAGAGGGCGACGACGGCCTGCGCCGCTACCTGGCCGAGCGCATAGGGCGCATGCAGGAGCACGAGAGCCGGCAGGGAGAGGGCCCGAGAGCTCTGGGAGAGACATAAGGTACAGGATAAAGAAATCAGTCCCTATCGTAAAGTTTTTTCTGATAATGTATAAATATACATTTTCCGTGTTTTGACGCCTGGCAAGGGCATTTCGGCCTTCCATAATCAGTCTGTACGCCCGCCGTGGGGGCTGCGGTGTCGAAAACTGACATTTTCGGGCCACCCGAAAACCACCTTTAGAGTGCTCGCGATGGTCATTAGGATCGTAATGACCATCGCGAGCAAAAAAATGACCATCTCTGTAGCTCCGAAAACCGGCCTCGGAAGAGCCGAAAACAGAAGCGAAAAAGGTGCCAAATACTCCCATTTTGTAAAAGGTTGTTACTTTTGCGGCCCTCACCATGCCCCGAAACGGCCCCGAGGGCCCCGAAAACAGTCCTGGTTTGACAAGTTTTTCCGGAAATTACGCCCCGAAAAGTGGGCGTTACGGCTGTATATTTATACATTTTCGCCTCGAGTTTTGCATAAATATACAGCCGGGTGTAAAGGTTTTTCGCCACAGGAGCCACGGCCATAACGACCAGGGCGCACACATTGGCCCACGCCACATAGCCCCCTTGGAGACCGCCCCGTAATGTCGGCAGACGGCACTTACGGCTGCGGGCAACGGTCTGGTCATCGCGCCGGCCGCGGGCAGCACACCTTATTATATATAGGCCCCCCTGGCCCAGCCCGCCGGCCACGTCACAATCACTAAACAAACCTTAAAAAACACAGCTGTAATGACTAATTTACATAATAAAAGCGTAAAAGTACGCGCTATTTGAATTATTCTGATTAAATTTGCATCTAAAATATTTAACATAGAGTGTAATGAAAAGAAAGCTCATACCTTTTATCTTATTGGTATCGACTATATTTGTCATGACTTCCTGCTTCGGCGACGATGACACAGAAGTGACTTATTCTAACGAGACAGGCATCACCGCGTTCTCCCTGGGAACCCAGAAGATAGTGAAGGACACCGTGGGAAAATCGGGTAAGGACAGCACGTACCAGACCACGATAGACTGCAGTGACTACATCTTCTACATAGACCAGATAAACCACGAGATATACAACCCCGACTCGCTGCCGGTAGGCATTGACAGCGCCAAGATAATCTGCTCGGCCACCGCCAAGAGCAGCTCGACCATACTGATAAAGAGCATGACCAGCGACACGCTAAAGCTGTTCAGCAGCTCGGACTCCATCAGCTTCTACAAGCCCCGCACGTTCAGGGTGCTGAGCCTGTCGGGACTGGGCACGGTAGACTATACCGTCAAGGTCAACATACACCGCGAGAAACCCAACGTATTCAAGTGGCGGCTGGCCGGCAACAGCCCGGCCATGGCCGACATGACCGCCATGAGGGCCCTGGCCCTTAACGGACAGGTCTACGTGGTGGGACGCGACATAGACAGACCACGCATCTACGTGACCGACGAGGGCAGCACGGTACAGTGGCGCGAGGTGACGCCCGACACAGACCTGGGCACCGACTTCTACAAGAACATAGCCGTCATGGGCGGCCGCTTCTACACCTATGCCAAGGACGGAGCCGTGTACACATCGGCCGACGCCGCCACCTGGACCCGCGTGGGCGAGGTGAGCCTGAGCCGCATACTGGGCGCCAGCGACAAGATGGTCTACGCGCTGGGCACCGACCGCAGCCTGATGGCCTCGGCCGACGGCGCCAGCTGGCAGCAGCAGGCTATGGACACGCCTGCCGACTCGCTGCCCACGGACAACTACAGCATCATGGTGCGCAAGCTGATTACCAACCAGAAGACAAACCGCGTGGTGCTCACAGGTACCGCAGCGTACAACAGCCAGACATGGGCACGTATCGAAGAGACCGACAGCCAAAGCGAGCCACAGCCCTGGACATATATGAACGTGGCCCGCGACAACCAGTTCTGCCTGCCTAACATGGAGAACCTGCAGGTGGTAAACTACGGCGACTTCATGCTGGCCCTGGGCGGCCGTGGACTGGGCAACAGCCACGAGGCGGCGTTCGGCGGACTCTACGCCAGCACCGACGGTGGCATCACGTGGCGCATCAACACACTGTACAACCTGCCCGAGAACTTCAGCTCGGAGAGTGGCAAGTTTGCCTTCGCCCGCGACAGCCAGAACTACCTGTGGGTCATCGCCAGCAACGGCGACGTATGGCGCGGCCGGCTGAACCGGCTGGGATGGAAGACCGACGAGACCTATTTCGGCGAATAAACGCCCCACTGCGATGAGAAGAGTCCTGCTTGCCACGATGCTCCTGCTGTCGGCGCTGAGCCTGAAAGCCCAGCAAGACGACGAATACCTGATGGAGATAGGCGGCGGAGTAGGCACGGTGTCGTACGAGGGCGACTTCAACGGCAACGTGCTGAAGAACATGCAGCCCATGGGGGCGGTGGTGCTCAGGCGCATACTCAACCCGTACATGGGGTTCCGCCTTACAGGCTCATTCGGCAAGCTCAAGGGAGCGGCGGCCGACGTGAAGACCTACTACCCCGACGAGGCCACACGCGGCTACACCTTCAGCCACTCGCTGGTAGACGTGGGGGTGACCTACGAGTACAACTTCTGGCCCTATGGCACCGGGCGCGACTACCGGGGCGCCAAGCGCCTCACGCCCTTCATCTTCGGCGGCATAGGAGCCACCTACGTGTCGGGCGACAACAGCGTATTTACCGCCAACGTCCCCCTGGGACTGGGCGTAAAGTATAAACTCAGGAAACGCCTCAACCTCGGCGTGGAGTGGCGTGTACACTTCGCGCTCAGCGACAAGCTGGACGGTATGGCCGACCCCTACGGCATCAGGAGCAGCGGCCTGTTCAAGAACACCGACTGCTACAGCGCCCTGCAACTTACCCTTACCTACAGCTTTATGAGCAAATGTAGAACCTGTAACAACGACGACTAATGGCAAACGATATAGATATGAACCGTGTACCGCAGCACGTGGCCATCATCATGGACGGCAACGGGCGCTGGGCAGCCGAACGCGGCAAGCCCCGTAGCTATGGCCACCAGGCAGGCGTGGACACGGTACGCAAGATTACCTCTGAATGTACCCGGCTCGGTGTCAAATATCTTACACTCTATACTTTTTCGACCGAGAACTGGAACCGTCCGGCTGATGAGATATCAGCACTGATGGGATTGGTACTGACCTCGCTTGAGGACGAAATCTTTATGAAGAACAACGTACGCTTCAGGGTGATAGGCGACATAGCCCGGCTGCCCGAAGCCGTACAGGCCAAGCTACAGGAGGTGATGGAGCATACCGCCCACAACGATGCCATGACCATGGTAGTGGCGCTGAGCTACTCGTCGCGCTGGGAGATAACCCGCGCCGTACGCCAGATAGTAGACCAGGCCCTGAGGCAGGCACCACAGGCCACGCCCGACGAGATAGCACGCAGCATCACCGAGCAGACGGTAAGCGACCATCTGGACACGGCCTTCATGCCCGACCCCGACCTGCTGATACGCACGGGGGGCGAGCTGCGCATATCCAACTACCTGCTGTGGCAGATAGCCTACTCCGAACTGTACTTTACCGACACCTACTGGCCCGACTTTGACGAGCACTGCCTACACGAAGCCATACGCAGCTATCAGCGCCGGCAGCGCCGCTTTGGCAAGACCGAGGAACAAGTGGAAAATGAAAAATAGGATGAAAATGAAGATAATCAATAAGGTGTTGCTGATGGCCATCGTACTGACGGCCGGCACAACCATGTACGCTCAGGACAAGATAGTACATCCCGAGATAAGCTATGCGGGCACACCGCGCACGGTGACCATCGCCGGCATCAACGTGTCGGGCGTAGAGGGGTACGAGGACTATGTGCTCACGGGCATATCCGAACTGACCGTGGGCCAGCAGATAGAGCTCCCAGGCTCGCAGATAACCGATGCCGTGAAGCGCTACTGGAAACATGGACTCTTCTCGCAGGTAAAGATATACGTAGACTCGCTCATAGCCGACAAGGCGTATCTGCACATAGCCCTGAAGGTCAGGCCGCGTGTCTCTACCATCAACTACGTGGGCCTGAAGAAGTCTGAGCGCGAGGATATGGAGACCAAGCTGGGCTTGCTCAAAGGCATGCAGATAACGCCTAACTCCATAGACCGCGCCAAGATACTGGCGAAAAAGTATTTTGACGACAAGGGCTACAAGAACGCCGACATCGAGATAAACCAGCGCGAGGACGTGGCTGGCAAAAACCAGGTGATACTCGACGTGGTGGTAGACAAGAAGGAGAAAATGAAGGTACACCGTATCGTCATCGAGGGCAACGACCAGCTCAATGCCAGCAAGATCAAGGGTGGCTTCCTGAAGAAGGGCGCCTTTGCCAAGACACACGAGGCGGGCAAACTCAGCAGCTTCCTCAAAGCCAAGAAGTTTACCCCAGAACGCTGGGCTACTGACAAGAAGAACCTGATAGACAAGTACAACGAATATGGTTATCGCGACGCCGAGATAGTGGCCGACAGCGTGTGGAACTATGACAGCAAGCACGTGGACATATACGTCAAGGTAAACGAGGGCAAGAAGTACTACCTGCGCAACGTGTCGTGGGTGGGCAACACGGTCTACACGACCGACTACCTGAGCCGCGTGCTGGGTATGCACAAGGGCGACGTGTACAATCAGAAACTGCTCAACAAGCGCCTTACCGAGGACGAGGACGCCGTGGGCAACAACTACTGGAACACGGGCTACCTGTTCTACAACCTGGTTCCCGCCGAGGTCAATGTGGTGGGCGACAGTATTGACCTGGAGATGCGTATCCAGGAAGGCCCCCAGGCCCACATCAACCATGTGCGTATCAACGGCAACGACCGTCTGTACGAGAACGTGATACGCCGCGAGCTGCGTACCAAGCCCGGCGACCTGTTCTCTAAGGAGTCGCTGCAGCGCTCTCAGCGCGAGCTGGCCTCGATGGGCCACTTCGAGCCCGAGAAAGTGCTCCCCGACGTACACCCCAACGTGGAGGACGGTACGGTAGACATCAACTGGAACCTGGAACAGAAGAGCAACGACCAGATAGAGTTCTCGCTGGGATGGGGACAGACTGGCGTGATAGGCCGCATCGGTCTGAAGCTGAACAACTTCTCCATGCGCAACCTCTTTAACAAGAACCGCGAGCACCGTGGCATACTGCCCATCGGCGACGGCGAGGTCCTGCAGATCGGCGCACAGACCAACGGTACCTACTACCAGAGTTACAACGCCAGCTACTCTACCAACTGGTTTGGAGGCAAGCGCCCTGTACAGCTCACGGTCGGCGCCTTCTTCTCTAAGCAGACCGACGTGTCGAGCACTTACTACAACAGTGCCGCGATGAACAACTACTATAACTACCTGTATGGTTATGGCAGCAGCTACTACAATAACTACGAGAGCTACTATGACCCCGACACCTTTGTCAAGATGTTCGGTCTCTCCCTGGGCTGGGGCAAGCGCCTCCGCTGGCCCGACGACTACTTCCAGCTCTCCGTGTCACTGGCTTACACCCGCTACATGCTCAAGAACTGGCGCTACTTCCTGATGACTAACGGTAACGCCAACAACCTGAACCTGAGCCTGTCGCTGAGCCGCACCTCGACCGACAACCAGCTCTTCCCACGTCGTGGCTCAGAGTTCCTGGCTTCGGTAACGCTTACCCCGCCATGGTCTAAGTGGGACAAGAAGGACTACAAGAACCTGGCCAACAACTACCAGTCGGTTACCTACTCGCAGGAGCAGCAGGAAAAGTACCGCTGGGTAGAGTACCACAAGTGGAAGTTCAAGGCCAAGACTTACACCGCCCTCACCAACGGACAGAAGTGTCTGGTACTGATGACGCGCGTGGAGATGGGTCTGTTAGGAAGCTACAACAAGTACAAGAAATCGCCCTTCGAGACTTACTACATGGGTGGTGACGGTATGAGTGGCTACTCCTCGGGCTATGCTGAGGAAACCATCGGCCTGCGTGGTTACGAGAATGGTTCGCTGGCCTATAACGGCTACGCCTACGACCGGTTTACCATGGAGCTGCGCTACCCGTTCATGCTGGGCAACACCACCATCTACGGACTGGGCTTTGCCGAGGCCGGTAACGCATGGACCGACACAGGCAAGTTCAATCCCTTTGACATGAAGCGGTCGGCCGGTATCGGCGTGCGCATCTTCCTCCCCATGGTGGGCTTGATGGGTATCGACTGGGCCTACGGCTTCGACAAGGACAATGTGAACTTCAAGAAGGGTGGTTCTAACTTCCACTTCATCCTGGGTCAGGAGTTCTAACGGCACGATACGCGACAGGTGGCCCGCGGGGTAACACAGGCACAGCCGCGGCCACCCCATAACATAATTAAGGTGTAGATATGAAAAAGATACTAACTATATGCCTCCTAGCGATGATGGCGGTGACCGCCCACGCACAGAAATTTGCCCTGATGGATATGGAGTATATCCTCAAGAACATCCCCGCTTACGAGCGAGCCAACGAGCAGCTCAACCAGGTAAGCAAGAAATGGCAGGCCGAGGTCGAGGCGCTCAACACGCAGGCTGCCACCATGTACAAGAACTACCAGAACGAGGTGGTGTTTCTCTCCAAGGAGCAGAAGACAGCCAAGCAGGAAGAGATAATGAAGAAAGAGAAGGAGGCGGCCGACCTGAAGAAAAAATACTTCGGCCCGGAAGGCGAGCTGTTCAAGAAGCGCGAGAGCCTGATGTCTCCCATCCAGGAAGAGATATACAACGTGGTCAAGGAGATATCCGAGGCGCGTGGTTACAGCCTGGTGCTGGACCGTGCCAGCGACAACGGCATCATCTTTGGCTCTCCCAAGATAGACATCTCTAACGAGGTGCTCCAGAAACTGGGTTACTCGAATAATAACTAATAACATTTTAAATAGAACAAGAACAATGAAGAAAATTATTTTGATGTTGATGCTTTGCGCACCAATGGCCGTATTCGCCCAGAAGTTCGGCAAAGTTAACACGCAGGAAGTAGTACAGTCGCTGCCCGACTTTGCAAAGGCCCAGGGCGAGATGGCTGCTCTCCAGAAGCAGAAGGAAAACGAAATGAAGGGCATGCAGGACGAGCTGAACCGCAAGAGCCAGGAGTACGAGAAGTCCAAGAGCTCCATGAACCCCTCTAAGCAGAAGGAGACCGAGGAGGAGCTGCAGGGACTTTACCAGAAGATGCAGCAGGCTTACCAGGACGCTCAGAAGGAACTCCAGAAGAAGAGCGAAGAGCTCATGGAGCCTATCAGCACCAAGGTTCGCAATGCCATCAACGCTGTCGGTAAGGCCGGTGCCTACACCTTCATCTTCGAGGGTGCTACCGATGCTCTCGTGTACGTTGGCGACAACGTAAAGGACATCACCGCAGAGGTGAAGGCCAAGGTGGGCAAGTAACGAAGACACTATTTACCAGATAGACAGGGCAGGCCATAGTGCCTGTCCTTTTTTCTCAACCATAAATGACTATCGATATGAGAAAATTGCTTTTTTCCTTAGTTTTACTGATGCTTCCGCTCATGGCCCAGGCCCAGACGGCCATCAAGTTTGGCTACCTGAGCTACCAGCAGGCGCTCAAGTCGATGCCAGAGTATGCTACGGCTCAGACCAAGCTGGCAACGCTGAAGACCAAGTACGACAACGAGATGAAACGTGTCGAGGACGAGTTCAACAAGAAGTATGAGCAGTTTCTGGAAGGCCAGAAAGACTTCGCACCGTCAATACTGCAAAAACGCCAGGCCGAGCTCCAGGAACTGATAGCCAAGAACATAGCATTCAAGGAAGAGGCCAAGCGACTGCTCCAGCAGGCCGAGACCGATGCCTATGCCCCTCTCAAGGCCAAGCTGGCCGAGGTACTGCGCGGCATCGGCGAGGCGCGCGGTTTTCTCTTCGTGCTCAATACCGATAATGACAACCTGCCCTATGTCAACGCCACTGCCGGCGAGGACATCTCGGCCCTGGTAAAGGATTGTCTGCAATGAACACCCCGCTACCTCAGGTTCCGGGGCCCATCGGAGTTTTCGACTCGGGCTACGGAGGGCTCACCATCCTGCATGGCATCCGCCAGCTACTGCCTCAGTACGACTACATCTTCTTAGGCGACAACGCGCGGGCTCCCTATGGCCCCCGCTCGTTCGATGTCGTGTACGAGTTTACCCGCCAGGCGGTTCTCAAACTTTTCCAGTTGGGGTGCCAGTTGGTCATATTGGGCTGCAACACGGCCTCGGCCAAGGCCCTGCGCACCATACAGGAGAACGACCTGCCCCAGTGGGACCCTGCCCGGCGCGTGCTGGGCGTAATAAGGCCCACCGTCGAGGTCATCGGCCAGCTCACCAGGAGCGGCCACGTCGGCCTGCTGGCCACCGAGGGCACCGTGAAGAGCCACAGCTACGACATGGAAATCAAGAAGCTCTGGCCCGACCTCACCATCTCGGGTGTGGCCTGCCCCTTCTGGGTACCGCTGGTAGAATACAACGAGGCCGACAGCCCTGGCGCCGACTACTTTGTCAAGAAGCGGCTCGACGAGCTGATGGCCAAAGACCCCAAGATAGACGCCATCATCCTGGGCTGTACCCACTACCCCATCCTGCTTCCCAAGATACTCAAGTACACCCCCCGCGGCGTACGCATCGTTCCCCAGGGCGAGTATGTGGCCAGCAGTCTCAGGGAGTACTTCGTACGCCACCCGGAGATAGAGCAGAGATGTACCCGCCACGCCACCTGCCGCTACCTCACTACCGAGAACGCCGACAAGTTTAGCGATGGCGCCCGCATGTTTCTCCACGAGAACGTCAATGTAGAACATATAGATTTAGAATAAATGCAAGAAACAAGACAGAACCGTATTTCACGACTTCTTCAGAAAGAACTGTCGTCTATCTTCCAGTCCCAGACCCGCAAGATGCACGGTGTGCTGGTCAGCGTTACCCGCGTGCGCATCAGCCCCGACCTCAGCATCTGCACAGCATATCTCAGCATCTTCCCCTCTGACCGCGGCGAGGAGATTCTCCGTAATATCAACGCCAGTGAGAAGACCGTCCGCTACGAACTGGGCACCCGCGTGCGTAATCAGCTGCGCATCATCCCCGAACTGCGCTTCTTCATCGACGACTCACTCGATTATCTCGAGCATATAGACCAACTACTCAAGAAGGGATAGTGAACTTTCCATTATTCATAGCCCGGCGTTACCTGTTCTCCAAGAAGAGCACACACGCCATCAACGTTATAAGCCTCATCTCGGTCATCGGAGTAGCGGTGGCCACCATGGCGCTGGTCATAGTACTGAGTGCCTTCAACGGGTTTCACGACCTGGTAGCCACGCTGTTCACCAACTTTGACCCGCAGATAGAGGTGACACCCGTGACAGGCAAGTCGGCCCCCGCCGACGACCCCATACTCACCCAGATACGCCAGGTGCCCGAGGTGGCCGTGGCCACCGAGTGTGTAGAGGACAACGCCCTGGCCGTGTTCCAGGACAAGCAGGCCATGGTTACCATCAAGGGGGTAGACGACAACTTCAAGGACCTTACCCACATCACCGACATACTCTATGGCGACGGCGAGTTCTGCCTGCATGCCGCCAACCTCAACTATGGTGTCCTGGGCATACAGCTGGCACAGCAGCTCGGCACGGGGACACGCTGGACAGACCCGCTGCGCATCTATGCGCCCGTCCGCGAGGGCCAGCTGGACATGGCCGACCCTACCCAGGGCTTCGTAGTAGACTCTCTCGACTCGCCGGGTGTGCTCTTCCAGGTCATGCAGACCAAGTATGACGCCAAGTACATCGTGGTGCCCATCGCGTGGGCCCGCAACCTGTTCGGGCAGCAGGGCATGATAACCTCGCTCGAACTGAGGCTGAAACCCGGGGCCGACCTGGCGGCCGTAAAGCGCCACATGGCCGACATAGCGGGAACCAAGTACCATGTCAAGGACCGTTATGAGCAGCAGGACGACACCTTTAAGATTATGAAGATAGAGAAACTGTTTGCCTATGTCTTCCTCACGTTCATACTCATCGTGGCCTGCTTCAACATCGTAGGCTCGCTCTCCATGCTCATCATCGACAAGAAGAACGATGTACTCACCCTGCGCAACTTAGGGGCCACCGACCGCCAGATAGCCCGCGTCTTCCTCTTCGAGGGACGCATGATTTCGGTGGCCGGCGCCGTCATAGGCATCGTGATAGGGTTGGTGCTCTGCCTGATACAACAGCAGTACGGGCTGGTACGCCTGGGCGACAGCGATGCCTCGTTTATCGTCGACGCGTACCCCATCAGCGTACACTACCAGGACATTGCGGTCATATTCCTTACCGTGGTGGCTGTGGGATGGCTGGCTGTATGGTACCCCGTACGCTATCTGAGCCGCCGGCTACTCAGCTAAGGGGCAGGACATATATTAGAAATAGGTATAACCATAACGGCACATCCCGAAAGGTCTCCAGGGTATATCCTGGTTCCTTTCGGGATGTTCTGTATTATCTCGAAAAACCCATAGAGAGCCTATGAGAGGCTAAGAAGTAGACGATATTCTGTCGCTATAGTCCTTTACGACCTTGCTTATATACTCCCTGACCTCGGGCCACCTCACTGGCTCAAACATCATCGGCATAAATTGACTCTCAGCATCCTCAAAATATGTCAAGCTCATCAACGCTCTGAATATACTATGCTCAGGATATTTCTGACTATAACATCCAAGTATTTTCTCAAATGAGAAATGATGCAGCAGGAAATAGATGTCGATGAAATCTTTCATAGACCCGCGCCCCTCGATGGCATTTATTTTCATGGCAGCAATATCCCGGGGAGAGGCAAGCCTTATTCCATCTTCAATGATAGGAGCGTCAATCCAAGGGTAACGCGTGTAATCTACAAAGTCTACCTTGACATCGTCTATCATATAAACCCTTATTCGCTCTGCTTCCTTTAGAACCTGAACAACCCCTATTTTGTCGAGCGCGTTTTTCATTTCGTCCTCATCTGCTGGCATTTTTCCGAACAAATCAAGGTCAACAGACTTCCTATGACCATACTGCAGAGCAAGGGCTGTACCGCCTACTAAGCGCAAGTCAGCAAAGAGTGGTTCTGCCATCATCGCTCTTAGGAGTTCCAGAGTGTGGGGGTCGACTGTTTGAAGTGATAGCATCGATAATCGTTTTTGTCAGTGTCTGAAATAGTACAGATAAACGAGAGGCAGACTGGGTCAAGCGTGCGTAGGCCCTTGCAGACTGCAACAATCTTGTCCAGACCATAATAGGAGAGGATGATTTTCCAGTCATTGATACGCCCATACTCCAGCACACGCTGAATAATCTGCGAAGGATGGGTATCCATATCTGCCTGAGATAAGTCTATATCCCAAAACAGGTTCTTTGAGAACTGTGATATACACTCTCTACTGCTCATGTTGTATCTCTTTTAGTTACAAAGATAGAGATTATTTTAGTCTTCACCTTATATTTCATCGTTTTTTTACCTTAGAGCACAGCCAGTACTACACCTCTATATGTAGTGACCATTAGAAAAATCCTCCACACAGTTCCTACACCTTATTATATATAGTCAGCCCGAGGCTATACCTTAGAGACAATATGGCGGCGATACACATCCATGCCGGCCTGGCCGAGCACACGGGCTATATGGTCCATGCGCTGACGCTGGGTGACCTCAGTATCGTCAAAACCGTTATCTTCCTTCATACGCAGGGTGCCCTGGCCCGTCACGGGCAGGTACTCGTCCCAGTACACGGGCACCTGGTGCATACGCCCGTCGCCACCCCACTTCCTTATATAAGTCAGACGCCGCTCCGAACGATAGCCATGAGCAAAGACCGTGATAAGGCTGTCGCCATCGGCTCCCTCTTTCTCTTGGGTTTTCAGTATGCAGTCGGTTACACAGGATGGGTGCTTAAACCGGTCCTGTCCCCAGAAGTTGGCCAGGGCCTCGTGCTCCCAGAAAGCACTCTTGCGCTGCATGTCGTGCCCGTAAATATCCTGGTGCGACCGTATCTGCTGGTACATGGGTACGCAGAGCAGCGGTGCCAGACAGAAGTAGATGGCGCGGAAATAGCGGGCATTGATGGCATAGAAGTCTTTCTCAGCCCGTTCGTAATCGAAGTTCTGGTACTGGCTTGGATTCATGTCAAGGTCGAGCTTCTGGATGTGCTCGGGGATAATGGTATTAATCATGTGGTCCTTACCAAAGTCGAAATCATCGCCATAGCCCACCTCGTGGTCCTTGAGCAACCGGAGCATACTGCTCTGAGCCAGTGGGGTAAAGAGCATGGCAAACTGCTGGTTGTCATTACGGTTACTGGTGTCAAAGGCCACCTCAAACTCCTCATTAGTCATCATGGCGAAGTCGTGGTTGTCCAGGTCGCGGGCCTTGCCACGCAGACGATGACGCTTCCACTTGTACGACAGCGAGCCCTCCTTGTCGGCCAGGCCACTCTGCTTACGGTAGAACACCAGGTCCGGGGCGGCCGTATTGCCATAGATGAGCCTGGTCTTCTCATAATAACCCGGGTAAGGGGCCGTAACACTGGCCGTGAGTGTCTCCGAGTGGCTCACCGTGTGCATCTTGCCGTCACTGCCCCGCTCCCGCGTGGTCCAGTGTATGGTCTTGGTGCCATAGTAGGTCTTGGTACCCATTTCCATCTTTCGCGTGCGGCACAACACGAACGGGTTACCGTTGATGAGCCCCGAGTGCGAGTAGATGACCGACCGTTCCTTGTTAAAAGTCCCGTCCCAGCCGTATGTCTGCTGCAAGTCGGCCAGCCGCTGCGTGGTGAAGTAGGGGTCGAACTCTAACCGTGGCACTGTCTGCGTCATCATGCGCGTCAGCACATCCCAGTCGTACAGCCGGTTTAGCGGCGCCATCTGCTGCCACGCCTTCTCGCGATGCGCGTTAGCCGTCTGCTGCAACTGGTCGCGCTGGCTCTTGAGCCGTCGCAGGCGGGGGTGTACCCAGGCTAACAACAGTACCAGTGCCAGCACCATCCCGATGACGATAAGACCGCAAGCTGCCGGCTCCAGCTCGGCATACGAGGTAAAGAGGGCTATGCCCCCGCCCACCACGGCGACCCACAGGACGACGCAGAGGAAGGTAATCCAGCCGATAGTAGACTTAACCGAGCTTATCTGTGCCTCGGTGGCATAGAGCTGGCGGCAAGTAGCCCGATTGGCCTCGACATCCACATGGGCCTCGGCCGCCAGCTGGGCAAAGGTGTCCTTAGCTACGGCCTCGAACTTATCGCGGAACACACTGGCATACTCCTCCAGAGGGTCATAGATGTCCTCTACCATGGCCGTGACGGTTTAGAAGAACTTGCCGCGAGCCATCTCGCGGGTCTCGGCCGACGCCGTGAAGGGTATGCGTGTGGTATAGCCCTGTCGGGCAGCCACTATCATCTTAGTGGGCCACGAGAATATGTCCGTGTTCCACTGGGTTACGCGGCTGTTGTACACCGTGCGTGCGGCCGTTATCTCGCGCTGCAGATAGTTGTTCTGCTGCATGGCATCGGCTATGGCCTGATGGGCTTTCAGCTCTGGATAAGCCTCTACCTGAGGGAAGAGGCGCCCGCAGGCAGCGTTAAGCTGGCTGTTTACATCGCTGCGGTTCTGCTCGTTGACCTTGCCGCTACGCAGAGCGGCCACCGCGGTCATCACATCCTTGTCCAGCTCTACGGCGCGGTTCACCAGTCCCACCACGTTTTGCAGTATCTGCACACGCTGCTCCAGGTAGTTATCTATATTGGAAGCCTCGGCCTGTATGCGCTGTTCGAGCTTGAGGAAGTAGTTGCGGGCCGATATTTTCATAAAGGCAAAGACCACGCCTGGCAGCAGGCCCACCAGGCACCCCACGACCGCCGTCTGTACGGGGTTGGCCAGCGTATGGCCCATCAGCAGCACGTAGAGCAGCGCCAGCACGGGCACTGTCACCCACAGAGCTATCTCGAAGAGGGTCGACTTAAACGTTATGGTCACCGGCAGTTGGCGGTCTATAACATGTACATCACGGCCACGGTCGTTAACAGGGCCCGTGGTTTCGTCTAATAAGTTTGCCATAATCTGATAATAGTTTATTTAATGGTTAATGTTATCGTTTGCGGATGATGGTAAGGCCGTCGCGGATGGGCAGTATCACTTTCTCCACCCGGTGGTCGCCGGCTATGTAGTCGTTGAACGTCTCTATGCCGCGTGTCTGGCTGTCGTGGTCGTAGGCAGGGTCTACCACGTGGCCGTCCCACAGCGTGTTGTCAGCGATGATGTAACCGCCGTGGCGGATGATGGGCAGCAGGGTGTCGTAGGTCTGCCGGTAGGTACGCTTGTCGCCGTCTACGAAGGCCATGTCAAACTCTATGCCCAGGCGGGGGGCCTCCACGTTGGCATCGCCTATGCGGAACTCTATGCGGTCGGCCACGGGCGAGTTCTCTATCCACGGCCGGGTAAAGTCCTCCATCTCGTCGTTAATCTCGTAGGTCCATACCCGTCCGCCGGGTGCCAGCCCCTCGGCCATGCAGATGGCGCTGTAGCCGCTGAAGGTTCCCACCTCCAGGATGTTCTGCGGGCGTATCATCTGGACCAGCATCTTGAGCAGCCGTCCCTGCAGATGGCCCGACGCCATGCGGCCGTGTATGGTGTGCAGGTTGGTGGCGCGCCACAGGCGGTACAGGTAGTCGCCCTCGGGGTCTATGTGGCTGTCTATATACTCGTCGATGGTCATGGGGCGATGAGCGCTTCGATGGCCAGGCGGTACGAGTCGAGCCCGAAGCCGGCTATTACGCCCCGGCAGGCGGCCGATATCATCGAGTGGTGGCGAAACTCCTCGCGCGTGTGTACATTGCTGATATGAACCTCTATCACGGGTGCCTTCAGACTGCGTATGCAGTCGTGCAGGGCTATGCTGGTGTGCGTGTAGGCGCCTGCGTTGAGCACTATGCCGTCGTATGCGAACCCCACTTGCTGCATACGGTCTATCAGTTCGCCCTCGATGTTGCTCTGGTAGTAGTCTATCTGCACATCGGGATAACGCTGGCGCAGCGTGGGCAGGTAGTTCTCGAACGAGCTGCTGCCATAGATGCCCGGTTCCCTCACCCCGAGCAGGTTCAGGTTGGGCCCGTTAATTATCTGTATCTTCATGAGCCATAAGTTTATAGTTAGGGCGAGGGGCAAAAAAAATCTCGGCATTTGCTTTGACACCCCCGCAAATCGTGTTACATTTGTATGCGCGTTAGGCCACGGCTCCCACGGCGGGAACTGCTGTGTTGTTGCAAAATTAGTGCAAATCGGGCTAAGTACAAAATAATTCTTACCCTTTTTGCCGTGGCCCTCACCACATTTATATACAGCCATGACCCATACCGTACATACCCACAGCACGGCCGCCATCATCAAGACTTACGGGCGGTACCTCAAGTTAGAGAAGAACTACTCGCCCAACACCGTGGCGGCCTACCTTGCCGACGTGGCCCACCTCATGGACTTCTGCGCGCAGCAGGGGGTGGCGCCCTTAGAGGTAAGGCTGCCCCAGCTGGAACAGTTTGTAGCCACCCTGCACGACCTGGGCATAGGGGCGGCGTCCCAGGCGCGCATACTCAGCGGCGTGCGCTCGTTCTACCGCTATCTGGTGCTCGACGGGTATATCAGTGACGACCCCACCGAGCTGCTCGAGTCGCCCCAGCTGGGCGAGCGGCTGCCCGAAGTGCTCACCACCGACGAGGTAGACCGCATGGAGGCGGCCATAGACCTGAGCCGGGCCGAGGGCCAGCGCAACAGGGCCATCATAGAGGTGCTCTTCGCGTGCGGGCTGCGCGTAAGCGAGCTGGTCAACCTGCGCCTGTCGGCCATCTACCGCGAGGGCCACTTCGTGCGCATCCTCGGCAAGGGCAGCAAGGAGCGGCTGGTGCCCATCTCTGACAGTGCCCTGCACGAACTGGACCTGTGGTATGCCGACCGCTGCCATATAGGCATCAAGCCGGGCGAGGAGGACTATGTCTTCATCAGCCGCCGCGGCCACCGCCTCACCCGCATGATGGTCTTCTACATCGTGAAGCGCCTCGCGGCCCTCGCCGGCATACGCAAGCCCATATCGCCCCACACCCTGCGTCACAGCTTTGCCACGGCCCTGCTCCAGGGCGGTGCCGACCTGCGCGCCATCCAGGCCATGCTGGGCCACGAGAGCATTGGCACCACCGAGATATACATGCACATAGACACCACCACCCTGCGCGACCAGATACTCAACCACCACCCCCGCAACCTGAAAAAAGACCTGTCGCCACAATGAGAAACCACAAAGGGCAGAAAGTTCCTTCTTGCCATTAGCCTTCCGGCTGGCGTTGTAAGGATTTTTCCGATATTGCATAAATATACATTTTCTGTGCTCCGGCAGCGGGCCAGGGCTTTTCGGCCTTCTGTCGTTTGCCTGTACGCCCGCCTTGGGGGCAGCGGTGCCGAAAAAGACAATTTTCAGACCACCCGAAAACGACCTTTTTCGTGCTCGCGATGGTCATTAGAATCGTAATGACCATCGCGAGCAAAAAAATGACCATCGCGGCGACCCTGGAAACCATCCCCGAAAAAGCCGAAAATAGCGGCGAAAAAGGCGCCAAATGCCCCTGTTTTGTAAAAGGTTGTTACTTTCCGGGCCCTCACCATGCCCCGAAACGCCCCCGATAACCCCCCAAACCGTCCTGGTCTGATGAATTTTTCCGGCATTTACGCCCCGGAAAACGGCCATTGCGGCTGTATATTTATGCAAAACCAGGGGTACTTTTGCATAAATATACAGCCGTGTGTAAAGGTTTTTCGCCACTTTCGGCACAGGCTTTTCCCCACCATCCATTACAATAGCATGAAAAATATGAAAAATCTTTTTCGTTTTTATTCATTTTAAGCCACTCGCCATCATCATATTGGAAATAATGCGTAACTTTGCAACTTGGTAGAATGATATTCATACTTATATAACACATAAATAAACCCTATGAGAAAGAAGTATTTTCTTTTGCTGCTCATGCTGGCCATCGTCGGCATGGCACATGCCCAGCTCAACATGGTGATACCGGCCGATACCGCCGTACGCCAGGGCAAACTGGCCAACGGACTCACTTACTACATCCGTCACAACGGGTGGCCCGAGCACCGCGCCAACTTTTATATAGCCCAGAAGGTGGGCTCGCTGCAGGAGGACGAGAGCCAGCGCGGCTTGGCCCACTTCCTGGAGCACATGTGCTTCAACGGCACCGAACATTTCGCCGACAACAACGTGATACGCTATCTGGAAACACTCGGCGTGCGTTTCGGAGCCGACCTCAACGCCTACACCAGCATCGACCAGACGGTGTACAACATAGACAACGTGCCCACTACGCGCCAGTCGGCGCTCGACTCCTGCCTGCTCATCCTCTACGACTGGGCCAACGCCCTTACCCTGGCCCCCAAGGAGATAGACAAGGAGCGCGGCGTGATACACGAGGAGTGGCGCCTGCGCTCAAGCGCCTCGCAGCGCATGTTCGAGCGCTCCCTGCCCGCCCTCTACCCCGGCAGCAAGTACGGCCAGCGCATGCCCATCGGCCTGATGAGCGTGATAGACAACTTCAAGTACCAGGAGCTGCGCGACTACTATGAGAAGTGGTACAACCCTGAGAACCAGGGCATCATCGTGGTGGGCGACGTAGACGTGGACCACACCGAGCAGATGATCAAGAAACTCTTCGGAGGCATCAAGGCCACTCCGGGCGCCGGCAAGGTGGTAGACGAGCCCGTGCCCGACACCCCACAGCCCATCGTGGTGATAGAGAAGGACAAGGAGCAGTCTAACAACGTGGTACAGGTAATGATGAAGCACGACGCCGTGCCCGACAGCCTGCGCTCTACCCTGATGTACATGGTAAGCGAGTACGTCAAGGCCCTGGGCGAGAGCATGCTCAGCGCCCGGTTCAACGAGGCCGTACAGAAGGCCGACTGCCCCTACGTGGGAGCCTCGGCCAGCGACGGCAACTACATCTTCGCCAAGACCAAGGATGCCTTTACCGTGGGCGTAGCCCCCAAGGAGGGACAGACCGAGGCCGCCCTGACCGCCGCCCTGGAAGAGGTGCGCCGCGCCACCGAGTACGGCTTCACCGCCACCGAGTTCGAGCGCGCCCGCCAGGATGCCCTCAGCTCGCTCGACAAGCAGTACACCAACCGCGACAAGCGCACCAACAGCCAGCTGTACAGCCAGATAGTAGACCACTTCCTCAGCAACGAGGCCATGCCTTCCATCGAGTTCAAGTACTCTATCCTGAAGCAGGTACTGCCTTCGCTCAACGTAAAGATGGTCAACGAGATGTTCAAGGAGCTCGCCACACTCCGGGACAGCAACCTGGTGGTGATGAGCTTCAACGTAGAGAAAGACGGAGCCACCTATCCCACCAAGGAGGGCTTGCTGGCTGCCATAGACAAGGCCCGCACAGCCGACGTGAAGCCCTACGTGGACAACGTGAAGAACGAGCCGCTCGTCCAGAAGCTGCCCAAGGCCGGCCGCATAGTCAAGGAGACCGAGAACAAGGCGCTGGGCTACAAGGAACTCACCCTGAGCAACGGCATCAAGGTACGCCTGAAGAAGACCGACTACAAGAAGGACGAGGTACGCCTCTGGGGCCAGTGCCAGGGCGGCAGCTCGCTCTACGGCAAGAAAGACTGGGCCAACACGCAGATGTTTAACCAGGTAATAGGTATATGCGGCCTGGGCAACTTCAGCAGCACCGAGCTGGACAAGGCCCTGGCCGGCAAGGTGGCCAACGCCGACCTCTCGATGAGCGAGGCCGCCGTGGTCGTAAGCGGCAGCTCTACACCTACCGACGTGGAGACCATGCTGCAGATGACCTACCTCTACCTGACCAACATCAACAAGGATCAGGACGCGTACAACAGTCTGATGAGCTCTATGGCCGTAAGCCTCAAGAACCGTGCCTCGAACCCCATGAGCGCCTACTCTGACAGCCTGTCGGCCACCTGGTATGGCCACGACCCACGTGTACGCTCCATCAAGGAGAGCGACCTGAAGGACGTAGACTACGACCGCATCCTGAAGATAGCCAAGGAGGTTACGGCCAACCCTGCCGCCTTCAGCTATACCATCGTGGGCAACTTCGACGAGGCTAAGTTGCGCACACTCGTCTGCCAGTATCTCGGCGCACTGCCTGCCAAGAAGAAAGCCAAGGCCGGCCACCGCATAGGCGACCTGGCACGCGGCGAGGTGGCCAACAACTTCACCCGCAAGATGGAGACACCTAAGGCCATGAACATCACCCTGTGGTACAACGACAAGATGCCCTGGACACAGGAGAACTCTATCAAGGCCAACGTGGCAGGCCAGGTGCTCACCATGATCTACCTGCAGAAGATACGCGAGGATGCCAGCGCCGCCTACTCTGTGGGCGCCAGCGGCAGCCAGGTACACAGCGAGGACGGCTACACCGTGACACAGCTGTACGCCCAGTGCCCCGTCAAGCCGGCCAAGGCCGACATAGCCCGCACCATCCTGCTGCACCAGGCCGACTCGCTGGCCATCACCTGCGACGAGCAGATGCTGCAGAAGGTAAAGGAGCAGATGCTCAAGCAGCACGAGATAAGCGTAAAGACCAACAGCTACTGGCTCAACACCATCAATCGCTACGCCAAGTACGGTGTAGACTGGTACACTCGCTACAACAGCATCGTCCAGGCCATCAAGCCACAGGACATCTGCACCTTCATGAAGGAGTTCCTCGGTCAGAAGAACCGCATCGAGGTGGTTATGCTGCCTGCCGACCAGAAAGAAGACAACAAGTAACTATTCGCACCCAAAGACAGAAAGACTATGTCATACCTCTTTTCATCCGAATCGGTATCTGAAGGCCACCCCGACAAGGTGGCCGACCAGATATCCGATGCGCTCCTGGACCAGTTCCTGGCCTACGACGACCACGCCCACTGCGCCATCGAGACCTTTGTAACCACCGGACAGGTTATTATCATGGGCGAGGTGACCTCTGAGGCTTATATAGACCTGCAGACCATAGCCCGCAAGACCATCAAGAAGATAGGCTACACCAAGGCCGAGTACCAGTTTGACGGCAACTCGTGCGGCATCCTCAGCGCCATACACGAGCAGAGCGCCGACATCAACCGCGGTGTGAGCCGCGCCGTCGAGGACGACCAGGGCGCCGGCGACCAGGGCATGATGTTCGGCTACGCCTGCAACGAGACCGACAACTACATGCCCGTGTCGCTCGACCTGGCCCACCTCATCATGACTACCCTCGCCGACATACGCAAGGAGGGCCGGCAGATGACCTATCTGCGCCCCGACGCCAAGAGCCAGGTCACGGTAGAGTACAGCGACGACAACGTGCCCCTGCGCATCGACACCATCGTGGTGAGCACCCAGCACGACGAGTTTGACAGCGACGACCAGCGCATGCTCGACCACATCAAGGCCGATGTCATCAATATCCTCATGCCCCGCGTCAAGGCCCAGATACACTCTGACAAGGTGCTCGCCCTCTTCGGCGACGACATCAAGTACTACGTCAACCCCACGGGCAAGTTTGTCATCGGCGGCCCTCACGGCGATACCGGCCTCACCGGCCGCAAGATTATCGTAGACACCTATGGTGGCAAGGGTGCCCACGGAGGCGGCGCCTTCTCGGGCAAGGATCCCAGCAAGGTGGACCGCTCGGCCGCCTATGCCGCCCGCTACATAGCCAAGAACATGGTAGCCGCCGGCGTGGCCGACGAGATGCTGGTACAGCTGGCCTATGCCATCGGCGTGGCCCAGCCCGTAAGCATCTACGTCAACACCTACGGCCGTAGCCACGTGGCCATGAGCGACGGCGAGATAGCCCAGAAAATCCAGCAGATGTTCGACCTGCGTCCCAAGGCCATCGAGCGCCGCCTCAAGCTGCGCCAGCCTATGTACCTCGAGACGGCTGCCTATGGACACATGGGCCGCAAGAACGAGGTGGTCCGCAAGACGTTCACCAGCCACTACCACGAGACCCGCACCATGGAGGTAGAGCTCTTCACGTGGGAGAAACTGGACTGCGTGGCCGACATCCGTAAAGCCTTCGGTATAGCATGACGCAACAGCAGGCAGACACATTGTCAATAACGCCGGGCGAGGCCGCTGGCACACAGCCGTCGGCAGCCCGGCACCACGAGCTCACCCCGGCCGAGGTGCTGAGCTGGCTGCCGCGTACGGCCACACCCGAGCAGATGGACTCGGCCATACAGGCACACATCAAGCCATCGGCGATAACCTGGAGCCAGTGTCCGGACACGCTCCATCTGCCAGGATGGCCGGCCGGCAAGAGCTACGAGCGCTACAGTCTGCCACAATATTATAAGGAATCCTTCTTCTCGAAGGATTCCCTTTTTCACCCCGAACTACAGGGAGGCCGCCTGGGAGTGGCCGGCACCCCTATGCCCTACACCATAGCCAGCGACAACTTCTTCGTAAGCATCCTCCTGGGATGCTTCATCCTCATCATGGTAGCCTTTACCCAGAGCAAGAGCTTCTTCGCACGTCAGGCCAAGAAGTTCTTCTACGTACCGCGCTCAGAGGCCACCACCGAGGTGCCCGAGACCTCCAACGAGATACGCTTTCAGATAGCCTTGCTGGTACAGGCCTGCCTGATGCTGGGGCTGTGCTTCTTCTTCTACGCCCGAACCCGCATTGGCGAGACCTTTATGATAGACACCTATCAGGTGGTGGCTATCTATGTGGGGGTGGTGGCCGCCTATTACCTCGCCAAGTTCGCCCTGTCGTGGGTAGTAACCTGGGTATTTTTCAATGGTAAAGAAAATGTACAAAATCAGAAGGCCATGCTCTTCGTGGCCGCCTCTGAGGGCGTGGCGTTATTTCCCATTGTCATGCTGCAGGTATTTTTTGAAATGCCCGTGAGTATTACCTTGTTTTACGCGGCTTTTACTATCATTCTTGCCAAATTGCTGACATTATGTAAGCAGTTTATTATTTTTTTCAGGGACAAGGCGTTCAGTCTGCAAATTATTTTGTACTTTTGTGCCCTTGAAATCGTGCCTTTGCTCACTTTGTGGGGCGTGCTGACCACGATTAACGGTTATTTGAAAATAAATTTTTAGTACAGAAGCAATGAAGAAAATCCTGATTTCACAGCCGAAGCCTTCAAGTGACAAGTCTCCCTATTTCGACATAGAGAAGGAATACGGGGTGGAGTGCGTTTTCCGCCCATTCTTCAAGGTTGAAGGATTTACAGCCAAAGAATTCCGTCAGCAGAAAATCAACCTGTTAGACTATACGGCCGTGGTATTCACATCGCGCCACGCTATCGACAACTACTTCAAGTTGGCGAAAGAAATGCGTATCACCATACCTGAGGACATGAAGTATTTCTGCGTGTTGGAGACCATAGCACTCTATATACAGAAGTATGTACAGTACAGGAAGCGCAAGGTTTTCTTCAGCAACACGGGCAAGATCAACGACCTTATCCCCCTCATGGCCAAGCACAAGAACGAGAAGTACCTGGTACCCATGAGCGATGTACATAATGACGATGTGAAGAATATGCTCAACGAGAAAAAGCTACACCATGAAGAGTGCGTGATGTACCGTACCGTGAGCAACGACTTTAATGACGAGGAGAAGAAGAACTTCGACTTTGACATGCTGGTGTTCTTCAGCCCGACAGGCGTGAAGGCCCTGAAGAGCAACTTCCCCGACTTCGAGCAGGGCAATGTCAAGATTGGCGCCTTCGGGCCGGCCACGGCCAAGACGGTGACCGACGAGGGGTGGCGGCTGGACCTCCAGGCACCCACCAAGGAATGTCCCTCCATGACCAGTGCCCTCAAGGCATATCTTAAAGAGAACAAGTAAACCATCCACACCATACTATGTCTGCTGCTGTGTCTTTTACGCTGTCCAAACAAGAGCGTATCTGCAGCAAAAAGCTGGTAGAAGAGCTTTTTACAGGTACGGGAAGCCGCTCTATGACGGCTTTCCCGCTGAGGGCTGTGTTCCTGAAGCGACAGCAGACCGACGGCGAGCCACAGGCAGCCATGCTGGTAAGTGTGCCCAAGCGCCACTTCAAGCATGCGGTAAAGCGCAACCGGGTCAAGAGACAGGTGCGCGAGTCGTTTCGCCGTAACAAGCATCTCCTGGACGACAGGCTACAGGCCGGCCACCATGCCGTGGCCATAGCCTTTGTCTGGCTCGCCGACAGCCTGTACCCCACAGCCGAGGTAGAGCACAGCGTAACCCAGTTACTGACCCGAATCAACGAACGCCTATGACTGCCCTGCAGCACATGACAACCGCCCTGAGCAAGGCCATGACCTGGATATTGGTAGCCCCTATCATTTTTTACCAGAAGTTTATCACCCCTTACACCCCGGCATCCTGCCGGTTTACCCCCACCTGCTCCGAATATGCCCGGCAGGCCCTGGTCAAGTACGGGCCCGTCAAGGGGCTGGCCTTAGCCATCTGGCGCATACTCAGGTGCAACCCCTGGGGAGGCTCGGGCTACGACCCTGTACCCTGAGCACCATCGCCCGACTATCCAAAAAAAAACAGAAAACAAATAAAAGCAAATCCGATGAAAAACTTTGTTGAAGAACTGAAATGGCGCGGTATGCTGGCACAGATTATGCCTGGCACCGAGGAATTTCTACAGAAGCACATGGTTTCTGCTTACCTGGGTACCGACCCTACAGCAGACTCACTCCATATCGGCCACCTCTGTGGCATTATGATGCTGCGCCACCTGCAGCGCTGCGGCCACAAGCCCTACCTGTTAGTGGGTGGCGCCACGGGTATGATAGGCGACCCGTCGGGCAAGAGCCAGGAGCGCAACCTGCTGGATGCCGATACGCTGTACCACAACCAGGAGTGTATCAAGAAACAGGTGTCCAAGTTCCTTGACTTTGACGGCTCAGAGCCCAACAAGGCCGAGATGGTGAACAACTACGACTGGATGAAGGACTTCACTTTCCTTGACTTCGCCCGCGAGGTGGGCAAGCACATCACCGTCAACTACATGATGGCCAAGGACAGCGTGCAGAAGCGACTCAACGGAGAGGCCCGCGACGGTCTGTCGTTCACCGAGTTTACCTACCAGCTGCTCCAGGGCTACGACTTCCTCTACCAGTACCAGAAGTACGGTGTGCGCCTCCAGTTGGGCGGCAACGACCAGTGGGGCAACATGACCACCGGTACCGAGCTCATCCGCCGCACCCTGGGCCCCGAGGCCGAGGCTTACTGCCTCACCTGTCCGCTTATCACCAAGTCTGACGGCAAGAAATTTGGCAAGACCGAGAGCGGCAACATCTGGCTCGACCGTAACCGCACCACCCCCTACGCTTTCTACCAGTTCTGGCTCAACGTAGCCGACGACGAGGCCGAGAAATACATCAAGATATTCACCTCGCTGGACCGCGAGACCATCGAAGGCCTCATCGCCGAGCACCGCCAGGACCCCGGACGCCGTGTACTGCAGCGCCGGCTGGCCGAGGAAGTGACCGTGATGGTCCACTCTGCCGAAGACCTGCAGATGGCAGTCGAGGCGTCGAACATACTCTTCGGCAAGGCCACCAAGGAGAACCTTCAGAAGCTGGACGAGGCTACCCTGCTCGACGTGTTTGCCGGCGTGCCCCACTTCGAGCTGGCCAAGGACCAGCTGGGACAGGCTGCCGTAGAGCTCTTTACCCGCGACGAGGTAAAGATATTTGCCAGCAAGGGCGAAATGCGTAAGCTGGTACAGGGCGGAGGCGTGTCGCTCAACAAGGAGAAGCTCACCGCCTTTGACCAGGTGGTTACGGCCGACGACCTCATCGACGGCAAGTATCTGCTCGTACAGCGCGGCAAGAAGAACTATTATCTCGTTACCGTAAAGTAAAGAAGTTATATATTGGGGCGCGGCCGGGACAATCCGGGCCGCGCCCATTATTTTTCTTGTAGTAACTAACACAGATGAAACATTTACGATTATCCCTATTCGTTACCTTAGTAAGTATTTTTTCCTGCCTTAGTGTTTCCGCGCAAGTGTTCTCACAGATGCCTGAAAAGCAGCGCAATGCCGCGCTAACCAAGATAGCAAAAAAATTCTACAGACATCCAAAGTTCAAGTTTGCATATAAACTATGGGGCATGATGGGCACACCCACTATCACCTCCTTCAAGGGTAATATGGTACCTTATTATGCGCCTAACAAGGCACAGGTAGAGGAAGAAATGGGCCAGCTTACTTATATGGTCAACATCTATGCAAAATCTGACCACCCCGAATGGAAAACAGTAGCTGCCAGAGTATATATATCAGACAAGGCCGGCATAGCTTATTACATAGTGTTTGCCGATAACACCTGCCTCAGTATCTGGAGCAAGAGCTACAGAGAATAAGGCTTCTGTACTACGACTCCCTGAAATGCCGGGCAGAATAGGCACTGCCCCCCCTTTTACGGTTCAGTACGCTGCCCGCCTGGGCAAACACCTTTTATTGCAGACGTAGACCGACACCTCCTCATCACTGATGTCTATCACCGTCTTCTGGGGACTTTAGTCTGACGCGGTTGTATTCCAGCGTTCGCGCATCATAGACCGAAGTACCCCGGTCATCGGTAAAGTACAGGTAGGAGACCACCTACGTAATCGCCGAGACCGACCTTTACGTTTCCCGGAGCCGTCATTAGCGAGCTAAAGGTCGGTCTTTTCATTTCCCGGGGTCACCAGCACCGCCCGCGGCAGGGACACTACGACATTCGCGGAGACCGCCAGACGGCCCGCAAAAGCGCTACTGTCGCGAAAAATTCATATTAAAAATTTGGCCATTGTCCATAAAAGTGCTAAATTTGCAGAGCAGATTGTTCTATGGTGTAATGGTAGCACAACAGGTTTTGGTTCTGTTTGTGGTGGTTCGAATCCGCCTAGAACAACATATCTCCTGCACCCGCATATACCCCCGCAGCCGTTTACTGAGTAAGCCCTGCGGGGGTATATGCTGTCAGGGCCCCACACGCCGCGGCCGCGCCACCCCTGCCGACGGCCCACATACGGGACGGGGGCGCCATGAGCCTGAGGGGCGTCTTTTTAAATTGCGAAATGTTTAGAAATAAGCACGTTACTTGCCAATATTTTTGTAATTTTGCACCTATATTATAAATACGATCGTTTTTATGGAAAAGAAATTCAAGCGCACCACCGTGACGGCGGCCCTCCCCTATGCCAACGGCGGTGTACATATCGGCCACCTGGCTGGCGTCTACGTGCCTGCCGACATCTATGTACGTTATCTGCGACTGAAGAAACAGGACGTAATATTCATCGGCGGAAGCGACGAGCACGGTGTGCCCATCACCATACGGGCCAAGAAAGAGGGCATAACGCCCCAGGACGTGGTAGACCGCTATCACACCATGATCAAGAAGTCGTTCGAGGACTTCGGCATCAACTTCGACATCTACAGCCGTACCACCAGCAAGGTTCACAGCAAACTGGCCTCCGACTTCTTCCGCAAGCTCTACGACGAGGGCAAGCTCGAGGAGAAAGAGACCGAGCAGTACTACGACGAGGAGGCCCACCAGTTTCTGGCCGACCGCTACATCGTAGGCGAGTGCCCCCACTGCCACAACCTCAACGCCTATGGCGACCAGTGCGAGAAGTGCGGCAGCGACCTGAGCCCCATGGAACTCATCAACCCCCACTCGACCATCAGCGGCTCTAAGCCTGTCATCCGTAAGACCAAGAACTGGTACCTGCCCCTCAACCAGTACCAGGACTGGCTCAAGCACTGGATACTGGACGAGCACAAGGAGTGGCGCCCCACCGTGTACGGACAGTGCAAGAGCTGGCTGGACATGGACCTGCAGCCACGCGCCATGACGCGCGACCTGGACTGGGGCATCCCCGTGCCTGTAGAGGGCGCCGAGGGCAAGGTGCTCTACGTGTGGTTCGACGCTCCGATTGGCTACATCTCCAACACGAAGGAGCTGCTGCCGGATAGCTGGGAGAAATGGTGGAAAGACGAGGAGACCCGCATGATCCACTTCATCGGCAAGGACAACATCGTGTTCCACTGCATCGTCTTCCCCGCTATGTTGAAGGCCGAGGGCTCTTACAACCTGCCCGACAACGTGCCCGCCAATGAGTTCTTGAACCTGGAGGGCGACAAGATCTCTACCTCGCGCAACTGGGCCGTTTGGTTGCACGAATATTTGGTGGATCTGCCCGGCAAGCAGGATGTGCTGCGCTATGTGCTGACTGCCAACGCTCCGGAGACGAAGGATAACGATTTCACCTGGAAAGATTTCCAGGCTCGCAATAACAATGAGTTGGTGGCTATCTTGGGCAACTTTGTGAACCGTGCCTTGGTGCTGACTGACAAGTACTTCCAAAGCAGGGTGCCCGCGGCGGGCGAGCTGACCGACTACGACAAGCAGACGTTGCAAGACTTTGCCG
>CAKPRX010000006.1 GCA_934183135.1 uncultured Prevotella sp. | reverse complement strand
GCGATGGTCATTAGAATCGTAATGACCATCGCGAGCAAAAAAATGACCATCGCGGCGACCCCGAAAACCATCCTCGTAAGAGGCGAAAATAGCGGCGAGAAAAGTACCCAATGTCCCTATTTTGTAAAAGGTTGTTACTTTTGCAACCCTCGCGATGTCCCGAAACGGCCCCGATGACCCAGAAAACGGTCCTGGTTTGTTGATTTTTTCTGGAAATTATGCCCCGTTAAGCGGGCGTTACGACTGTATATTTATGCAGAAACGCCCCGAGTTTTGCATAAATATACAGTCGCGTGTAAAGGTTTTTCACAGTTCACGCCATGGTCACAGCAACGGCAGGAGGCACAACTCCTCCCCATGACGGCCACTGACGCAACCGCAAAGAGCCGCCGCCCCATCGTAGCCTCAGCCTATGACCATGACGAAGCCCCCGCCGGGGGCCAGGTGTACGTCTACCTGGGCGTCGCCAGGCACGGTCGTGGTGTGGTGCCGGTAGTCGTCGGCACTCACGTCGGCATTCACCCCGTCGCTCCACACCTCGGCCCTGCGGCCAGCCACGTGGAGCGGCGTCAGGTCGAGCCGCAGCGCACGCGGTGTCCATCCGCCGAGGGCCGCCACATACCACCGGCCCGCCCGCCGGCGCGCCACGGCCACATACTGCCCCAGCTGGCACTGCAGGGGTATGGTCTCGTCCCACACGGTGGGCACCGAGGCGATAAATCGGGTACACTCAGGCTCGCGGTCATAGCGCGACGGACTGTCGCAGAGCATGTTGAGCGGCGCGAGAAACACTACGTACTGAGCCAACTGGTGGGTACGCGTGCCCTGGCTCATGGGGTGTCCGGGGCTGTAGGTGCGGCGCGTGCCGTTGACCATGGCTCCCGGTGTATAGTCTACCGGCCCGGCCACCATGCGTATCAGGGGCATCGTCACGTCGTATGTCACCTGGTCATAGTCCCTGATGGCGTTCCACTTGACCTGCTCCTGCCCGTTAACGCCCTCGAAGTTGACCACATTGGGGTACGTGCGGTTCAGGCCCGTGGGCTTGTAGGTGCCATGAAAGTCTATGAGCAGATGGTAACGGGCCGCGGTGGCCGCCGCACGGTAATGGAAGTTGACCGCCATGGCATCGTCGCGGTTAATGAAGTCTATCTTGAACCCCTTGATACCCATGGCGGCATAGTGGCTGCACACCCGCTCCATATCGCGGTCAAACGAGTACTGGCCAGCCCACAGCAGCAGCCCCACGCCCCGCTCGCGCCCGTAGCGTACCAGCTCAGGCAAGTCTACCTCGGGCACCACGTTCATCAGGTTGTTCTCAGCCTGGGGGCTCCAGCCCCCGTCGACAAGCAGGTAGGGTATGCCGTAGCGCTGGGCGAAGTCGATAAAGTGCTTATAGGTCTGGGTGTTGATGCCCGAGCGGAAAGGGACGCCCACAAGACGGCGGTCGCACCACCAGTCCCACGCTGCCAGCCCGGGGCGTATCCATGCAGTGTCGGCCACACGGCTGGGCGAGGCCAGGCGATACACCATGTCGTTGTCCAGCAGCTGGGCGTCGCCATGGGCCACACCCACTATGCGCCAGGGCATACGCTGACGGGCACGGGCACGGACCAGGTAGTCCTCGCGGCCGACCACCACCTGCTCCAGGTTGCGGTGGCCGCCCACCACGGTGCGGCGCGGATAGCGGGCCGACACAGCGGTGAGGCGGGGACCGTGACCGTCGGCCACCCAGAACTGGCCGGGATAGTTCTCGACATCGCTCTCGGCCACGCAGAGGCGCAGGCCGTCGTCGGCCTCAACGACCAGCGGACTGAAGATAAGACGGCTGGCATCCAGGCCCGTCAGACGGGTGTGGGCATAGCTATTCTCGAACGAGTTGTGCAGTTGTTCCTCGCGCGTGCCACGATCCTTGACATAGGCAGCATAGACCGGCCAGTCGCGGGCAAAGCGTAGCTCGGCCACCTCGTCGCGGATGGTGAGTTCGCGGTCCTGGTCAGACACGAAGCGGTAAGCCAGGCCCTCGTCATAGAGACGCCACTCTACGCTGAACCCCTCGCGAAAACTGAGCCGCAGCCCGCGGTAGCAGTCGGTTACCGTGGCGCGCTTATAGCCCCAGGCCGCTATCTGCCCGTTATGGCTGGTCGTGGTGGCACGGCGCAGATGGCTGCCGCTGCCCCACAGGCCACGGTCGGTGCTGAGCGCCAGCGCCGAGGGCTGTATCAGTGGGCGGCAGCCAGCCCACAGGCTGTAGGTGAGCGCCGTGCCCACGTCTATGCGGGCCGTGAGCCGCCCGTCGGGCGAGGCAAGGGTGTAAGTTCGGGCCATCAGGGTGGCACACAGGGCAAGCAGCATCAAGGCTGCCGATAGTCGTTGAGACATAGGGAGGATAGATTTAGTGTCGTTTTGTCATGCAAAAATACGAAAAAACAGGAACAAAGGTGGCCTGTGGCGTGTGTTTTTTGGGCCGCGCAGTCAAAAAAACGGAGAATGGCCAGCGGCCATCTCCGTTTTTTGTATCTTAACCAGCACACCCGATGGTTCGGGATGTATCCATTGTAGTTGTCTATATACGTTCCAGCCCTTTGGGGCAAGCCGTGGCTACTCTACAGCCATGGCAAAGCCACCGCCGGGAGCCAGGTGTACCCTGAGCTGTCCGTCCTGCGGTATGGTTATCTGCTCGCGACGGTAGTCCTCGGCCGTGCGGTCGGCATTGATACCGTCGTAGAAAGCATCGGCCTTACGGCCACCCACGCGCAGCGGCGAGAGGTCGAGCGTCAGGTCGCGCGGTGTCCAGTTGGTCAGTGCGCCCACGTACCAGCGGTTGCCCTTGCGGCGCGCCACGGCCACATACTGCCCTATCTCGCTCTTCAGGGCTATGCTCTCGTCCCACACGGTGGGCACGCCCACGATAAACTGTGTACACTCAGGCTCCTGCTCATAGTGGGTAGGACTGTCGCAGAGCATGTTGAGCGGCGAGAGAAACACCACGTACTGGGCCAGCTGGTGGGCACGTGTGCCCTGGCTCATGGGGCGGCTGTTAGAGGGTGCATAGCTCTTGGGGGTGCTGTTAATCATGGCACCCTGGGTGTAGTCCATCGGCCCGGCGAACATACGGGCAAAGGGCACGGTAACATCGTAGGTGGTCTGGTCGTACTCCTGCATGGTACACCACTTGGTCTGCTCCTGGCCGTTGACGCCCTCGAAGTTAATGACGTTAGGATAGGTACGGTTCAGGCCCGTGGGCTTGTAGGTGCCGTGGAAGTCTATGAGCAGATGGTACTTGGCGGCCATGGCGGCGGCGCGGTAGTGGAAGTCGACGATGCGGGCATCGTCGCTGTTGATGAAGTCGACCTTGAAGCCCTTGACCCCCATCTCGGAGTAATGCTTGCACACGCGCTCCATGTCCTTGTCAAAGGGGTAGTAGCCAGCCCAGAGGATGACGCCCACCCCCTTTGCCTTGCCATAGTCTACTATCTCCTTCATGTTGATGGCAGGGACGATGCTGAACAGGTCGTTCTTGCGGATGGTAGCCCAGCCCTCGTCAAGGAGGATGTACTCGATGCCATGGCGGCTGGCAAAGTCGATATAGTACTTATAGGTCTGGGTGTTGATGCCGGCACGGAAGTCGACCTTGTAGATGCCCCAGTCGTTCCACCAGTCCCAGGCCACCTTGCCCGGCCGGATCCACGAGGTGTCGCTCACACGGCTGGGCGAGGCCAGGCGATACACCATGTCGTTGTCCAGAAGCTGGGCATCGGCCGTGGCATAGGCGATAATGCGCCAGGGGAAAGTCTGCTGAGGGAGGCTCTTGACAAGATAGTTCTCGCGACCGGTGGGCAACTGCTCCAACTTGCGGTAGCCGCCTATCTTGATGCCGCTGGGATAAGGGGCCGACACGCCCTTGATGCAGGCCGTCTTGCCGTCGCCCAGCCAGAACTGGCCGGGATAGTTCTCGACATCGCTCTCGGCCACGCAGAGACGGCGGCCGCCGTCGGCCTCGACAATGAGGGGACTGAAGATGAGTTGGGTGGGCTTGAGCTGCGACAGACGGGTGTGGGTATAGCCGTTCTCGAACGAGTTATGGAGCTGGTCTTCGCGGTCGCCCTTGTCGCGCACGTAGGGGATGTAGGCATTCCAGTCCTTGGCAAAGCGTATCTCGGCCTGCTCGTCTACGATGGTCACCGCGCGCTTCTGGGTAGAGGCAAAGCGGTAAGCCATGCCCTCGTCGTAGAGGCGGAAGACAAGGGAGAAACCGTCCTTGAACTGCAGCAGCAGCTGGTTGTAATCGTCGGCCACCGTGGCGCGCTTATAGGCAAAGGCCTTGATGGTGCCTTTGTGGGCCGAGGTGGTGGCGCGGCGCAGGGCCGAACCCTCGCCCCATGTGCCGCGGTCGGTCTTCATGGCTATGGCCGACGGGGTTACCAGGGACACGTCGCCGGCCTGCAGCGAGTAGGTTATAGACTTGCCCACCGCTATCTTGGCGGTAAGCTGTCCGTTGGGCGACGACACGGTGTAGTCCTTGGCCATAAGGACGGTGCCGGCGGTGAGCAGCATCAGGGCTGCCATCATCATTCTTTTCATGCTTGGTATGTTTTAATGTAAACTTGGTATTATGAATAGTCACTACAAAATTAATGCAAGCCAAGTGAAAAACAAAACAAATCAGCGCTTTTTATTGTCACGGCGGCTGTTTTTCCCTCTCTGCACACCGCCGGCCACCCCGGATTAGCGGGCTATGTACTTCTTGCCGTTCCGGATGTACACGCTACCACGGACGGGGGTGCCCACACGCTGGCCGCCTACGTTGTACAGCGGGGCGGTGACAGCGGGAGCCTCATCGGCCGTAACGCCGTCTATGTCGGTAGTGGTGCTGGCCCCTATCATCACGGTAACATCGCCGGGCGTGGTGGTAGAGGGTAGCGCGAAGTAGGCACGGAGCCCGGGCAGCGAGTAGAGGTTATTGGCCTTGGCCACCTCGGCCAGCGCACCGTCGGCCTGGACGACCACCATCCTGGTAAGCAGCGACACGGGGCTGGTGGTGCCTACAAAGGAGTAAGCGCCGTGTACGACGATGGGATTGGAGATGAGCTTCATGGTAACGCCCTGGATAATGGGATTGTCCACGGCCTGGGTGGGCAGCACCAGGTAGGGTTTGCCGGCCTCGATGTGGTCGGTCAGCACGAAGTTGAGGGTCTTCTTACCCAGGGGAGCACTCTCGAACTGGGCCAGGCGGGCCCCGGTGCCAAAGACCTCGGCCACCTGCTGCGGAGTGAGGGCAAAGGGCAAGCACACCGAGTTCCACTCGCCACTGGCCATGGCGCGGCCCAGCACCACATCGACCACCTTATTATTATAGCGGGTCATGGTGGCCAGGTTGTTCTTGGCCTCGTCTATGCTCACCATCTCGGTAAGGGTTACATCGTCGAGCAGCAGGGCCTTGAACGCATCGGGATTGGTAAAGGACAGCTGGGTCTTGGCGGTGCAGTTCTTCAGAATGAAGCTGAAGGTGCCAAACTCCTTATTGGGCAGGTTCACGGTAACCGCGTTACCTCCGGCACCCACTATCTCGCCCCCGTTCATCACGGTAACCTTCAGGCGGGTCTTGGACTTGATGGTGGCTCCGGCACGGAATGTGAGTACGGCAGCGCCCTTGAGCTTGGCAAGCACAGGCGATACCAGGTTGCCGTTGGTGCCTATGGCCACGCACTTGCTGGCCGGGCGCACATCGGTCCCGGTGTTCTTCCAGCCCTCGTTGATGGTTCCGGCTGTGCTAAACTGAAACACGTTCAGGCTATACGATATAGACCAGTCGCCATCGTTGCCGCCCTTGCCGGCCATGTTATCAAATGATTCGTAAAAGAGTGTGTCTTCCTGGATAGTTGTCGACGCGTCATCGCGTACCTGTGCCTGCACGCTCAGGCCAGCCACTGCCAGCACGGTGAGCATGATTACCTTAATGTTTGTCATTCTTGTTAATTTAATTAATACTACTGAGAGAAGACAGGCTGCGCCTCGGCCATCAGAGCGAATTACCGGCACACGCGTGGCGCTGTCTCTGCAAAAAAACGGTGCAAAATTACGCCGATTTTTTCATGCCCACAAATAATCTGGCATTTTTTTCGGCATCATAGGTAATGGCTTACAGGCTATTCGCGCTTCAGGACACCCGCCGCGCGATGGCGGACACACCGCTACCGATAGTAACGCTGTACCAGGGGGAGAATGGCGGGGGGCACCAGCGCGGCTACCGACTGGCCGGCGCGTACACGCTGACGTATCAGGGTGCTGCTCACGGGATAGAGCGACGACGGCACGTACACCACATGGGGCGGCAGCGACGCGGGGCACACCTCGTAGCCCTCGCGGGGATAGACAGCCACGCGGTACTGGGCCACGATGTCCCGGGCGTGGGCCCAACGGTCAAAGGCTATCCAGTTATCGGCACCGACAAGGAGGGTAAAGCGGGCGTGGGGATAACGGGCAGACAGGTGGCAGAGGGTGTTGTACATATAGGAGGGACGGGGCAGGTGGAACTCGCAGTCGCTGGCCTCGAGACCGGGCTCGTCGCGCAGCGCCAAGGCCACCATCTGGTAGCGCAGATGGTCGTCGAGCAGGTCGGAAGCGGTGGCCTTGAACGGGTTGAGGGGCGATACGACAAACCACACCTCGTCCAGGCGAAGTGTGGTTAACAGCTGGCGGGCCAAGGCTATGTGGCCCACGTGGATGGGGTTGAACGAACCGCCAAAGATACCTATCTGCCTAACAGGGGGCTCCATGATACTTACCGGGGATGAAGGGGTTAGCCCACAAACTGACTGACTAACCGGTAAACCTCGGCCTTGGCCTTCTCCAGATCGTCATTGACCACCACGTGGTCAAAGCGGGGGGCGAAGGTGAGCTCATAGGCGGCCTTGCCGATACGCTGCTCGATGGCCTCGGCACTGTCGGTGCCGCGCGAGATGAGACGGCGGCGCAGCTCGTCGACCGAGGGCGGCTGGACAAAGATGCTGAGTGCGCGAGAGCCGTAGAACTCCTTGATGTGGCAACCGCCCTTGACATCGACGTCAAAGAGGACATTCTCGCCACGCTGAGTCTGGGTATCGACCTGGCTCTTGAGGGTGCCGTAGAAGCGGCCGGGGTACACTTCCTCGTACTCCAGGAACTCGTCGGCCGCTATACGCGCCCGGAACTCATCGGGCGTAAGGAAGAAGTACTCTACCCCATTCTGCTCGGTACCACGGGGAGCCCGCGAGGTACAACTGACGGAAAAGGCAAGGTTAAGCTCGGGATGAGTGGCCATGAGCCACTGTACCAGCGTACTCTTGCCCGAGCCTGAGGGGGCACAGAATATAATAAGTTTGCCTGTGGTAGTGTCTGCCATAATCAGAGTGCATTAAGGACTTGTTCTTTAATCTGCTCGAGCTCGTCTTTCATCTTGACGACGATGTTCTGCATCTCGGCCTGATTGCTCTTAGAACCGGTGGTGTTGATTTCGCGTCCCATTTCCTGAGCAATAAAACCGAGCTTCTTACCATTGGGCCGCTCCTCGCCCATAGTCTCGCGGAAATAGTTAAGGTGGTTAGCCAGGCGCTGCTTTTCCTCGCTGATATCGAGCTTCTCAATGTAGTAGATGAGCTCTTGCTCCAGACGGTTCTTGTCATAGCTGGCCTCGGGGAGCATTTCAAGTCCCTTGACAATCTGTTCGCGTATCTTCTGGACGCGGGCCTTCTCGTAGGGCTCGATGCTGGCCAGCAGGCGCTCGATGTTGTCTACCTTCTCATTGAACTTGCGCTCCAAGGCGGCTCCCTCCTGACGACGGAAAGCCAAGAGGGCGTCGACGGCACTGTCTATGGCCTGGCGTACCACGGCCCACTCGTCATCGCCCAGTACCGGTGTCTCTACCTTGGTGGTCACGTCGGGCATGCGGAGCAGCGTGTAAAACCAGTCGGAAGGCTCGGGGATGCCTGTCTTGGCCGCTATGTCCTTAATCTGGTGATAATAGTTCTCCACAAGGGCCGCGTTGATGGACGAGGCTTCCGTGAGCTCGTCCTTCTCTATCCACACAGAGAAGTCGACCTTGCCCCGAACCAGCTTGGCTGTAAGCATCTGGCGTATCTCCATCTCCTTCTCGCGGTAGAGGGGCGCGATACGTGTAGAGAGGTCCATCGTCTTGCTGTTCAGAGACTTTATCTCAACATTAATTTTCTTTTCACCATAGGAAAGGACGGCCTTGCCGTAGCCCGTCATAGACTGTATCATAGTTGTTACGCGTAAAATTTCTGCAAAAGTAACAAAAATGTAGGAAAAAAACCGTAAATTTGCAGTTATTTAGAATAATATTTATCATGTCGTGCATATTAAGTATAGAGACAAGCACTAACGTGTGCTCCGTAGCCGTGAGCGAGAACGGAGCCTGCATCTTCAACCAGGAAGACCACGTGGGGCCCAACCACAATGAGAAGCTGGGCTCATTTGTCGACGAGGCACTCTCATTTGCCGAAAGCCACGCCATACCGCTGGACGCGGTGGCCGTAAGCAGCGGCCCGGGGTCGTACACGGGGCTCCGCATAGGCACGTCGATGGCCAAGGGCGTATGCTACGGCCGTGGCGTGAGCCTGATAGCCGTGCCCACACTGGAGCTGCTCTGCGTGCCTGTCCTGCTGAGGGAAATGGTGACCGAGGAGGATGCCCTGCTGTGCCCTATGATAGACGCCCGCCGCATGGAGGTGTACGCCCAGCTCTTCGACCGGTCGCTTAGGGAGGTGCGGGCCATCCAGGCCGACGTGGTAGACCACGACACATACCGCGAGTGGCTGGACGCGCACCCCGTGTACTTCTTCGGCAACGGCGCCGCCAAGTGCATGGACACCATAGACCACCCCAACGCACACCTGATAGAGGGCATAGAGCCCCTGGCCAAAAACATGTTCCCCCTGGCCGAGCGCCGCATAGCCGAGGGCAAGACTGAGGACGTGGCGTACTTCGTGCCACTCTACCTGAAGGACTTCGTGGCCAAGATGCCCAAGAAACTGCTCTGACGGAAGGGTTGCCGCCACAGCCGCGGCAGCCGCCACGCTTATCACCACAATCAACTACACATTATATATATTATATGGAAATAGAAGGACTTGACTATAATACCCAGCGAGAGAAACTGAGACTGCCCGAGTACGGCCGCGAGATACAGAAGATGGTAGACTATGCCGTGGAGCTTCCCTCCAAGAGCGAGCGGCAGCGCTGCGCCGAGGCCATCATAGCCATCATGGACCGCATGTACCCCATGAACCGCGAGAATGTAGACTACCAGCAGAAGCTATGGGACCACCTGGCTATTATGAGCGACTTCAAGCTCGACATAGACTGGCCATATAATATAGAGCAGGCGCGAACCATCGCCACCAAGCCACAGCCCATGCCCTATCCCATGTCCAAAATTCCGGTAAGGCATTACGGCAAGATGATGTTCGAGCTCTTCGACAAGCTCAAGACCATGGAGCCCGGCAAGGAGCGCGACGACCTGATCAAGCTGACGGCCAACCAGATGAAGCGCAACCTCTACCAGTGGAGCCATGGCTCGAGCGACGACGAGAAGGTGGCTTCCGACCTGGCCAAGTTTACCGATGGCAAGGTACAGCTGGACTTGCACAAATTCAAGTTCGAGAAGATAGACTTCCGCGATACTGAGCGGAAACGTAACACGAAGCGCAAATAACAAGACAGCCATAGCCATGGAATCATTTATCATCGAGGGAGGACACAGCCTGACTGGCGAGATTACACCGCAGGGCGCCAAGAACGAGGCGTTAGAGGTTATCTGTGCCACGCTGCTCACCACCGAACCCGTCCGTATCTGCAACATCCCCGAGATACTGGATGTATGTAACCTCATCAGACTTTTGCAGGACATGGGGGTCAAGGTGGTACGCAATGCTCCCAATGACTACACGTTTCAGGCTCAGACGCTCAACCTGGAGTACCTGGCGAGCGACGAGTTTGTCCGCAAGTGTGCCTCGCTGCGCGGCTCGGTGCTCACCATCGGCCCGCTGTTAGGCAAGTACGGCCAGGCCACGGTGGCCCAGCCTGGCGGCGACAAGATAGGGCGCCGACGGCTCGACACCCACTTCATAGGCTTTCGCAAACTGGGTGCCCAGTTTGCCCACGATGAGCAACGCAATGTGTTCGACATACAGGCGCGACACCTCAAGGGCTGCTACATGCTGCTCGACGAGGCCTCGGTAACCGGCACGGCCAACGTGATTATGGCCGCCGTACTCGCCCAGGGCACCACCACCATCTATAATGCCGCCTGCGAACCTTATATCCAGCAGTTGTGCCACTTGCTCAACCGCATGGGAGCCCGCATCAGCGGCATAGCCTCTAACCTGCTCACCATCGTGGGCGTTGACGAGCTGCATGGGGCCACCCACGCCATACTGCCCGACATGATAGAGGTAGGGTCGTTCATCGGCATGGCCGCCATGGTGGGCAAGGGCATACGCATCAAGGACGTGTCGCTGCCCAACCTGGGCCTTATCCCCGATGCCTTCCGCCGGTTAGGAATAACCATCAGGGAGGAAGGCGACGACCTCTTTATTCCCCAGCAAGACCACTATGAGGTAGAGTCGTTTATTGATGGCTCTATCATGACACTCTCGGACGCGCCCTGGCCCGGACTTACGCCCGACCTGCTGTCCGTGCTCATCGTGGTGGCCACCATGGGACGCGGCAACGTGCTCATTCACCAGAAAATGTTTGAAAGCCGACTGTTCTTCGTAGACAAGCTCATTGACATGGGGGCGCAGATTATCCTGTGCGACCCTCACAGAGTGGTGGTCAATGGCAATGACCACGCCAAGAGGCTCCGCGCCGGACGCATGACCAGTCCCGACATCAGGGCGGGCATCGCCCTGCTCATAGCGGCCATGAGCGCCAACGGCACCAGCCGCATAGACAACATAGCGCAGATAGACCGCGGCTACGAGGACATAGAGAACCGGCTGAACAGGCTGGGCGCACACATACAACGTATAGAGAGCTGACCCACGGATATGATTAGACCAGAAGAGGTTTTCCAGATAGGCAAGCTGGGGCGTCCCCACGGTGTAAAGGGCGAGATTGCATTTATGTTCACCGACGATGTATTCGACAGGGTCGACGCTGAGTATCTGCTGTTGGAACTGGACGGCATACTGGTGCCCTTCTTCATGGAGGAGTACCGCTTCAAGAGCGACGAGACGGCCCTGATGAAGTTCTGCGACATCGACACGCAGGAGCAGGCACGCCGCCTTACCGGGGCCAAGGTCTTCTTTCCGCGCGCCCTGTCCGACAGTTCCGAGGAGGAACTCTCCTGGAGCGAGATAGTGGGCTTCAGCCTGATGGATGCCGCCACAGGACAACTGGTGGGAACCATCGCCCAGGTAGACGACTCTACCATCAACACCCTGTTTGACATACACACTCCCAAGGGCGACAGCCTGCTCGTACCGGCCCACGCCGAACTGATCGAGAAGGTAGACGCCGCGGCCAAGACCATCTGGGGCCGTCTGCCCGAGGGCATTTTAGACATATAGACTGACAATGAAGAAACAAATCTGCATACTGGGCAGTACAGGATCCATAGGCACACAGGCGCTCGACGTCATCGCGCAGCACCCCGACCTCTATGAGGTGTACTGTCTTACCGCCAACAACCGCGTGGCCGAACTGGCGCAACAGGCGCGCCGCTTCAGGCCGGCCGCCGTGGTCATAGCCAACGAGGAGAGATACGCTGAGCTCAGCACGCTGCTGGCCGACCTGCCCGACATCAAGGTCTACGCCGGCAAGGATGCCCTGAGCCAGATAGTAGAGGCCGGGCCGATAGACATGGTGCTCACCGCCATGGTGGGCTTTGCCGGTCTTACGCCCACGATACACGCCATCAAGGCCGGGAAGAAGATTTGCCTGGCCAACAAGGAGACCCTGGTCGTGGCAGGCGAGCTTATCTGTCAGCTGGCCCGGAAATACCACGCCCCGATACTCCCGGTAGACTCCGAGCACAGCGCCATCTTCCAGTCGCTGGTGGGCGAGGGCGACAATGCCATCGACAAGATACTGCTCACCTGCTCGGGCGGCCCGTTCCGCCACTTCAGCCACGAGCAGCTACGCTCCGTCACCGCCGCCGACGCGCTCAGACACCCCACATGGACCATGGGTGCCAAGATTACCATCGACTCGGCCTCGCTGATGAACAAGGGGTTCGAGGTCATCGAGGCCAAGTGGCTCTTCGGGGTCGAGGCCGACCGCATACAGGTACTTATCCATCCACAGAGCATCGTACACAGCGCCGTACAGTTTGCTGACGGCTCCGTCAAGGCTCAGCTGGGCGTGCCCGACATGCGCCTGCCCATACAGTACGCCTTCTCTTATCCCGACAGGCTCCCCCTCAGCGGAGAGCGGCTCAACCTGTTTGGCAAGAGCCTGGAGTTTGCCGAGCCCGACACCGATAAGTTCAAGTGCCTGGCCCTGGCGTTTGCCGCCATACGCACGGGTGGCAACATGCCCTGCATTGTCAACGCCGCGAACGAGGTGGTCAACGAGGCGTTCCGCTCGGGGCGCTGCGGGTTCCTCGACATGGCCGACATCATCGAGCGCACGATGGGGGCGGTGGCCTTTGACGCCAGCCCCGACTACGATGTATATATACAGACCGACGCGGAAGCACGGCGAGTGGCTTCCGAATTACTCAACAGATAACATTAGTAACCACATCCACAATGGAAATATTTTTAATCAGACTGCTTCAGTTTATATTAGCCATCTCCTTACTGGTATTCCTGCACGAGGGAGGGCACATGTTCTTCGCCAAACTCTTCGGAATAAGAGTTGAAAAATTCTTTATCTTCTTCGACATCAGCATTGGCAAGTGGTCGGGCAAGCTCTTCAGCTTCCGCCCGCGCCGCAGCGACACCGAATACGGCATGGGCTGGCTCCCGCTCGGCGGTTACTGCAAGATAGCCGGCATGATAGACGAGAGCATGGACACAGAGCAGATGGCCCGTCCGGCCGAGCCGTGGGAGTTCAGGTCCAAGCCGGCCTGGCAGCGGCTGCTGGTCATGATAGGGGGCGTGCTGGTCAACTTTGTGCTGGCGCTCGTCATCTACGCGATGGTACTCTTTGTCTGGGGCGAGTCGTATGTACCCGTCAAGGACATGACCATGGGCATGAAGTTCAATGCCGAGGCCAAGCAATTAGGCTTCCAGGACCACGACATCCTCTTGGGTACCGACCTGGGCACCTTCAAGGACTTCAACGCCGACCTGGTACGCGGCCTCTCCAAGGCTCACCGTGCCGACATCATCCGCGACGGCCGACACATGACCATACACCTGCCCGGCAACCTTAACCTGCTCAACATGATTAAGGACGTGCCGCCATTCGTGCGCCCGTTCGTACCGGCCGAGGCCGCCGAGATACAGCCCGGGTCGCCGGCACAGAAGATAGGCATGAGGAAGGGCGACCGCATCGTGGCCGTCAACGCCACGCCGGTAGACTCGTGGAACGCCTACCAGGCACTGATGGTCAGCACGAGCCAGAAGCTGGAGCAGGCGCAGACCCGCAGGGACAGTATGGCGCTGCGCACCGTCACCATCAGCTACGTGAGCCAGGGCGACACCCTGAAGCGGGCCGCCACGCTTACCCCCGACCTCAAGCTGGGCGTGGGCATGACCTCCATCCTGGACTACTACACCCCGGTGCAGGTAGAGTACGGCTTTATAGAGAGCATACCGGCCGGCATACGCTACGGGGTTAACACCCTGTCGGGCTATGTGGGCGACATGAAGTACGTGTTCACTGCCGACGGCGCCAAGAGCCTCGGCGGCTTCGGGGCCATAGGCAGCCTGTTCCCCCCCACGTGGGACTGGCACATGTTCTGGCTCATGACGGCTTTCCTGAGTATCATCCTCGCCTTTATGAACATCCTGCCCATCCCCGCGCTCGACGGCGGGCACGTGCTGTTCCTCCTCTACGAGATGATAACCCGCCGCAAGCCCTCCGAGAAATTCATGATCTACGCCGAGTACATCGGCATAGGCATACTGATACTGCTCATGTTGGTAGGCAACCTCAATGACGTGCTGCGCTTCGTGGGCCTTATGCACTGACACATACATAAAAGTACTATATATAACCATGGGAAAAATAATATTGACTGGCGACCGCCCCACAGGCAAGTTGCACTTAGGGCACTACGTCGGCTCGCTCCGGCGGAGGGTCTCGCTGCAGAACGAGGGGGCTTACGACCGCATGTTCGTATTCATGGCCGACGTACAGGCCCTTACGGACAATGCCGACAATCCTGAGAAGATACGGCAGAACATCATAGAGGTGGCCCTGGACTACCTCTCGTGTGGGCTCGACCCCACCCGCTGCACACTGTTTATACAGAGCCAGATACCAGAGCTGGCCGAGCTCACCACGTACCTGATGAACCTGGTCAGCGTGGCCCGCGTACAGCGCAACCCCACCGTGAAGACCGAGATAAAGATGCGCAACTTCGAGTCCAACATCCCCCTGGGTTTCTTCTGTTACCCGGTGTCTCAGGCCGCCGACATCACGGCCTTTAAGGCCACTACCGTGCCCGCCGGCGAGGATCAGGAGCCTATGCTCGAGGTGACGCGCGAGCTGGTGCGCCGCTTTAACCAGACCTACGGCGACGTGCTGGTAGAGCCCGCCATCATGCTGCCCCCCAATGCCACCGCACGCCGTCTGCCGGGAACCGATGGCAAGGAGAAGATGAGCAAGAGCCTGGGCAACTGCATCTACCTGAGCGACGATGCCGCCACGGTGTGGAAGAAGGTCAAGAAGATGTCTAACGGCGAACCCCGCATGAGCATGGAGGAGCCTGGACACCTGGAGGGCAACGCCGTGTTTACCTACCTGGAGGCTTTCAGCACACCCGAGGACTTCGCCGAGTTCTGGCCCGAGTTTCACTCGCTCGACGAGCTCAAGTCGCAATATGTCCAGGGCGGCATAGGCGACGGCACCTGCAAGAAGTTCCTCAACAGCGTACTCAACAAGATGCTTGACCCTATCCGCGAGTGTCGCCACGAGTTCGAGCAGGACATCCCCGAGATATTCCACATCCTGCAGCGTGGCTCCGAGGCTGCCCGCGAGGCTGCCGCACAGACCCTCGACGAGGTGCGCGCCGCCATGCGCATCAACTACTTCGCCGACGAGGAGCTGATACGCCAGCAGGTAGCCAAGTACAGCAAGTAACAGCTGCCCCTACCCCATCGTCCATCCCCATAGACGCGCCACACACCTCGGCCGTGTCTATGGGGACGCTCTTTTTTTTATGAAAGGTAAAAAGGTAAAAGGGTAAAAAAGTAAAACGCGCTGCTGAGGGCTGCCACCGCCATGCCTATGAGAGCCAAGGCCGAGCGAAAGACCGACCTTTACGCTTCTAATGATAACTCTTAGGACGCTAATTATGGTTCCGGGAAACGTAGAGGTCGGTCTTTCTAATTCTGGTGATATTTCCCGCGGTTACAGAGCGGCTCCCCATCCCAGCGCTTTTTATCTTTTTATCCTTTTACCTTTTTACTTTTCGACAGAAGGTCGGTCTTTCCGTTTTTTCACAACCCTCGCAGGAAAATTCGCACCCATTCCAAGCGTGTCGGAAGCGCCCCCGCAAGTAGCGCGCGCTGCAAGCGCATAAAGTATAAAGCCTGGGGCAACGCCCCAGGTGTGCCCCCACACCATCAATGCGCGCTACAGGCGCAGCAGTAGCGAAGCGTTACATCGCGGAAATAACGCCTACGGCTACTTTTGCGCCTGTAGCGCGACAATAGTTTGATGGCAGGTACCTGGGGCGTTGCCCCAGGCTTTATACTTTATGCGCTTGCAGCGCGCGTTGCTTACATTGATTTGCGCGTAACCTACACTGGGCTTGAATGTTGCCCACACTGATTTGCGCGTTGCCCACACGAGTTTGCGCGCAGCTTACGCAGGCTTGCACACGGTTAGCCTGGCGCTTGCGCTAACCATCCATCGGTCTTATAACCAGCGTTTTTACTTTTTTACCCTTTTACTTTTTTACCTTTAAGAGTCCTTTTTACACTTTTACCCTTTCACTTTTCCACGCTGTTTGCCATCTTTAGCTTCCAAAAGACCGCCAAAAATGTTATTTTTTGTTAACTCAAAAAAAACAGAGGGCATCGTTTTGTCACTCGGAAATACCATCGTATCTTTGCGGAGTATCAGTACTAACCGCATGAGCGATAATAGTTTACACAGGCATCGTCCCTTGCGGTTCAGTGGCAGCCCACGCCGCAGCCATCACGCTTATTCAGACATGCGGGAGCCCTCTCCCCGACCCGAAACCATAACTATAAACTAATTATCAATGAACATTATGAAAAAGCTAAAATCACTTAGTGCCATCCTAATGCTATTGGCAACGATGGCAAGCTGCTCTAACGACGACACTGCAGTCAATCAGCCTGACGATGTAGACCTGAAGCCCATTCCCGCAGCCTACAGCAAGGTGCAGCAGACACCTTTTGCCCAGCAGAGCAATGCTTTTGCCAACAGGCTGTTTACAGTACTGGCGGAGCAGCCCGAGAACCAAGGCAAAAACGTATGCGTGGCTCCCATGAGTATGCAGTATATGCTGTCCATGATAGCCAATGGAGCCGAGGAGTCGCTGCAGCAGGAAATCGTAGCGGCATTAGGATCAGAAAACATTGACCAGCTCAATGCCGACAACCGCGCCCTGTATGACCGGCTGGCGCAAGACGCCGACTATGTACAGGTGGGGCTGAGCAACAGCATGTGGCTGGACCAGCAGCGGGCGTATCTGCCTGCCTTCAAGAGCACCATGCAGAACTACTACATGACCGATATGCAGACAGCCGGCTACAGCAACACCAAAGACCACTCGGCCATCAGCGCCATGATGGATGCCTGGGTCAAGGAGCACACCAACAACGAGGTACAAAGCCTGCCCATAAGTCTGAACGTGCTCACCAGACTGGTCACCGTAAGTGCCAACTACTTTGACGCCAAGTGGGCATCACCCTTCGACCCTGCCGTAACTGAGCAGCGGCCGTTCTACAATGCCGAGGGCTCATCGGCTAAGGTTATGACCATGAATCAGACTCTGACAGCTAACTACTATACCGATGACACACAGCAGATGATAGAACTGCCGTACGGTCAGGGCTACTTCAGCATGCTGATAGCCATGCCCAAGCTGTCAGAGCAGTTGGACAGCCTGACGCAGCACGCCGACTGGTGGCAGTGGCACGAGCAGATGACCACTGGCCAGGTCGAGGTGATGCTTCCGCGCTTCGCCACCTCATCCAGCCAGACGGACATAGCCGCCATGCTCAATGAGCTAAGCATGCCCAACGTAAGCGAAGGCACCTACCCATACATAGCTACGGGCGAGCCGCTGGAGCTCAACACCATAGTACACTCCGTAAGCATCAAGGTCGACGAGAACGGTACCAAGGCGGCCTCAACCGCAGGCAGCAAGATGGAAGACCTGATAGCTCCTTACACGCCGACCCTCGCGTTCGACCACCCGTTCATCTTTGCCGTCCGCGAGAACACCACGGGCGCCATACTCTTCATGGGCAGAGTGGTAAAGCTCTAAGTACGTATCGGCCATAAGGTCCTCTATAAGCGGGAGACACCTCCATACCGGCATGGCGAGGTGTCTCCCGCCTCTTTTTGGCCATGCCGGCACGCGTCATGGGGGCCGCGGGACGTTTTTCCATGTGTTAAATATTTGATTTCGAGCCCATTGAACGCTTTTTTTCGCTAACTTTGTCAGCAGCAAGAGACCTCCTAAAAGGCCCCGAGCCACCGGCGCCGCAGCCGACAGAACCCTAAAACCTTCTAACAGACACCATACAGATGAACATGCTACGAACCACCATCCTTACCATTATCAGTGCCGTGCTACTGAGCAGCGCTGCCATGGCCGCACCGGTAGACCCGCAGGCTGCACGCGCGGCAGCCAGCCGATTTGTGGCCCTGCGGGGCAAATCGCTGAGCACCCCATCGGCCCCAGCCAAGGCCCCGGGCCAGGGGCCGACAGCCGGACAGACTACACCTTATTATATATATGACGTGGCCGACGGAGGCGGATTTGTCATCATCTCGGCCGACGACCGCACCCCCGCGGTGCTGGGCTATACAGACCGGGGCAGCTACGCCACCACTGATATGGAGCACGGACTGGGCGCCCTGCTGGCTGTCTACGCCAGCCAGATACAGGCCATGGCTCAGGCCGACGAGACCAGGACTCAGGCGGCAGCCACGCCAGCCATAGCGCAGCCGGCACGCCACTATGTGGCCCCGCTGATAAGCACCCAGTGGAACCAGCGCGCGCCCTACAACAACCTGTGCCCAGTGTACAACAACAGCAACGGGTCGTCGAGCGGACAGCGGGGACTGACGGGATGCGTGGCCACCACCCTGGCCCAGATAATGGCTTACTACCGCTATCCGGCCAAGACCACGGCGGCCATACCGGCCTACTCGTTTACGAGCGGGGGCAAGGACATACGCGTAGACGGCGTGGCGGCCGGCACAACGATAGACTGGCCCCACATGACCGACACCTATACCAGCGCCAGCACGGCCGAGCAGCAGCAGGCTGTGGCCCGGCTGATGCTGATACTGGGCACGGGAGTGCAGATGAACTACGGCAGCCAGTCGGCAGCCAACCTGACGCTGGGCAAACCGCTGCTGCGCGACTGCCTGGGCTACGACGAGCGCATAGACTACGTGTACCGCCGGGGCTATAGCCAGAGCCAGTGGACCGACCTGCTCTACGGCGAGCTGGCCGAGGGCCGCCCGGTGGCCTACCGCGCCAACTCGTCCTCGGGAGGCCACGCCTTCGTCATCGACGGCTATGACAGCGACGACCTCTTCCACGTCAACTGGGGCTGGGGCGGCAAGAGCGACGGCTTCTTCCGCATAGGCTCGCTCTACTCGGCCGAACCGGGAGCAGAGAGCACCAACTTTGGCTCCGGATATGCCTACGAGCAGGAGGCCCTGATAGGCATTATGCCTAACGACGGGGTAGACAGCGGCACAGACGTGACCGCCCACCCCACGGCACGCTACATCAAGGTGAGCGGCAACACGGTGAGCATCACCTTTACCAACTTCTCGGGCGCCACCATCATCCAGCAGGGCGGCATAGCCATAGCCCAGGCCGACGGCACGCTCAGCACACTGGGCAGCACGGCCCTGTGGCTGAACACCAACTACGAGAAGACGGCCTCGTTTACCATCAAGGGGCTGGCCGACGGCACGTACCGTCTGGTACCTGTGTACAGCCGTATGGGGGCCAACGCATGGAAGCCCTGTGGCGAGGTGGCCACCGAGTATGTACTGGCGGTGGTACAGGGAGGCCAGGTTACACTGAGCCTGGGCCCTGCCGACCAGTCGGCCGTAACCGTCAAGTCGTGGGCCATGACGGGCAACCTGGCCACGAATGTACAGCAACCGCTCAGGGTAACGCTGACCAACACGGGCAGCGAGTATTACGGCATGCTGTACTGCCTGGCCAGCCCATCGACCACCAAGGGCTCCGCCGCCAGCAAGGCCCAGGTGGCCCTGCCCACGGGCCGCGACGTGCAGGTGTCGTTCGGCTTCAAGCCCACCGTGGCGGGCACCTATAACGTGTGGATAGCCAAGGACGCAGCCGGCAACCAGCCCGTGGGGCACACCACGGTGACCATAACCGATGCCGGCCAGCAGGCGGCCAACCTCTCGGTGGGCTACGTGGCTTACGACAACATAGTAGGCAACGTGGTGTACGGCACCACGCGCACGGGCACCCTCATACTGAACAACAAGGCGGCAACCGACTTTGACGGCCACTTAGTGGTAAAACTGTACCGGGCACCCATAGGCAGTAACAGCATGACCGTGGCCAACAGACAGACAGTGGCAGTACAGGTGGCTGCCGGAGAGCAGACCCGGGTGCGCTTCGCGTTTGCCGACACACCCGTGGGCTACCGCTACGGACTGCGTCTGTTCTACGAGGGCGAGCAGGCGGTGGTAGACAATAACCAGTACGTCATCTACGCGCGCACACAGAGTGCCGGCATCATCTTCTACGACGAGACGGGAGCCACCACGGCCACACCACCGTCGGCCACGGTAGACGGCGGCGACGCGGCAGCCATAGACATGCGCGGGGTGAGCGGCATCAGCACCGTCAAGCCGTCGGCTAACCCCAACGCGCTCTACATCCTGGACGCCGGGGCCACCGTGCCGGCGGCCATAGCCCAGCTTAACGTGGTAAGGGGCGGCTATGCCAGCAGCATCGTACTCAGCGACGGCCACGCCATGGCACTGCCGTGCGACGTAGAGGCAGGCACCATCGGCTACACACGCTCCATGGCGGCCAACACGCAGGGGGCGCTCTGCTGGCAGACCTTAGCGCTGCCCTTTGCCCCCTCGGCCATCGCCACGGCCACGGGGACGGTACAGATAGACCAGCAACGGCTGTACGTGAGCGAGTTTGGCGGCACGGGGACTGACGGGCTGCCCGTATTCGTGGCGGCCGACAGGATAGGGGCCGACCGCCCATACGTCATCAAGGCCGAGGGCGACCTGAAGGGGGCCACGCTGACCTTCAGGGCTAACAACGTAACGCTGAAAGCCCACCAGGCCCTGCGGGCCATGACCGATGCCTACGACATGGTGGGCTCTACGCTGCACCGGAACCTGGCGGACAGCTACATACTCAACGGCAGCGGCAACGCGCTGACCTACCAGGCCGAGGGAGCCGAGGTGGAGCCTTTCAGGGCCTACATGGCGCCCAGGACCGACGAGGCCCGGCGCCCGGCCAGCATAGTCATCGAGGCAGCGACCACGGGCATAGACACCGCCACCTGGAGCCAGGACGAGGAGGGCGTGCCGGTATATACGCTGACCGGTCAGCTGGTAGGCTTCACACAGATACGCAACCGCCGCCCACAGCTGCAGCAGTTCGGCCACGGCACCTATATTATCAAGGGTATCAAGGTCGTCCACTGAGCACACGGCCTCATCCATGGCCACGGCCACGGGCACGGCCGGGACATAAAGACGAGCGAGGGATGCCGGCATGGAGCCGGCATCCCTCGCTCGTTTATAGTATAGTGACAACGGGGCTACTTGCCCTTGCGTACAGCCACCGACACGCGCGAGTCGGCACAGCCGTAGTACAGGTACCAGGAACCGCGGAAAGGCACCAGGCCCTCGATGAAGACAGTACCGGCGGGGTACTGACCGCTCTTCTCGAAGTCGAGCTCGGGTTTGAAGAACGGCTCGTCAAGGCGGTCCAGCAGCTGGTTGGGATTCTTGCTGCTGAAGAGCGCCTGACCGGCGCAGTAGGCGTTGGCCGTGTACTTGGGGTCGCCGCTGCTCTTGCTGTTCTTACCATTGTAGAAGAGCAGGATGCCCCTCTTGGTGAGCAGGGCCGGAGGGCCGCACTCGGTGAGCATACTGTCAAAGTAGCCGCGGCGCGGGGCCATGGCCTTGAGGATGTTGCCCTTGTCGTCGAGCGTGGGAGTCCAGTGGATGAGGTCGTCAGAGGTGGCCACGTTGACAAAGTACTCGCCCCAGAACATTACATACTTGCCGTTGAGCTTGGTAATGACCTGGCGGCCCTTCTTCATCTTGGTAAGGATAGAGGCCGACTTGGTGTACTTAGTCCCGGGGTAGCGCTTGTTGTCGCCAAAGACGGGGCCATGCTTAGTCCAGTGCAGCAAGTCGCGCGAGGTGGCCACGGCGAGCTGAGCGTACTTGTGGTTCCACTGAGTATAGAACATAACGTACAGTCCGTCCTCGGTAACGGCCACACGGGGATCCTCGCAGCCACCGGGGTGCTCGTTGGCAGCCTGACTGTCGTTGTCGGGATAGAACACAGGCAGCGGGCGGCGGCGGAAGTGTATGCCGTCGGCCGAGGCGGCATAGCCCAGGCGCGAGGTACGGCTGCCGATGCCCTGATGGGTGTTGTCCTCGGCACGGTAGAGCACGACGATGCTGTCGCCCTTGATGGTGGCAGCAGGGTTAAAGGTCTCGCTCTCCTCCCAGCCGATGGGACGGCCCTGCATGGGGCAGTCGAACACGGACGAGGGGCGTGGCGAGATGACGGGGTTGACTCCCGCGGGCCGCTCAAAGTTGAGCCAGGCCCACTTCTTCTGACTGTTGGGCGTGTGCTGAGCCCAGCCCAGCACGGGCACGGCGGCCAGCGCCGCGCCCAGCAGGATAGCTGATAGTTTTCGCATGGATAGTGTTATTTAACCTGTGTAGACTGAGGGCCCATGTACGAGCGTTTCATACCGCCAAAGTCGAGCACCACCTTCTGGAGGACGGTACCGGGGTCGCCGCAGATGATACGGAGCTTGTGGTGCCCGGGGGTCATCACGTTAAGGGTGGTCTTGTTGATACGGCAGTTGCGCATGACGCTCTCGTACCACATCTGGGCATATTCGAACGACGAGGTAGAAGCCTCAAGGATGCGGCTGTTGTCGATGGTGATGCCGTAATGGGTCTCGATGTTGGTGCGCTCATGGCCAGCGTAGCCGCGGTCGTTACTGAGCGTGAAGGTGGGCAACACGTAGGTGTAGATGTCTACGGGGCCCTGGGTGAAGCAGTAGAAATCGTACTCGACGTACGGGGCGCTGCGCCTGTTGGTGTAACACTGCGGGCCCACGGGGTCGCCAAGCTGCAGGGCCTTGCCCTCGGCGCCGAAGTTGTCAATGACAGACATCTTGACATCCTTACTCTCCTGCTTACGATGGAAACCGGCTGCGGGGATGGCTATGTAGCCGTTGGTCTCGACGTACTCGCCCTTGAGCTCGCCCTTGGCAGGAGCGGCGGGATTGAAGAGCGACACGAGGACGGTCTCGCGCTGGCCGTTGTCGGCCGTTACCGTAACCTGGCCGGCCACACGGTCGCCCACGGGAGCCTTGGCCCAGTCTACCGAAACCAGCAGGCAGGTCTCCTCGGTCACCGTTCCGGCGGTCTTGGACAGCTTGATCCATGGGGCCGAAGCCTTGGCGGCAAACTTGAACGCCTTGTTGCCACGGTTGAACACCTCTATATAATAAGAGGTGGGCAGATACTTGCTGAAGGCGGGCAGGGCGTGGTAGCTGCTGGCTCCGCGCAGCACGTCCTCATCCTCGGCCAGCAGGGCCATGTCGGCGCCGTCGGCCAGGGTGGCCTTGCGCAGCTCTGGACGCTCAAAGTAAGCCGAGGCGCGCTCCTGTCGCATCGTAATGACGTGGTTCCACTTGCCATTGAGCATAGTGTTGTAGCGGCGGGTAATGGTCTCCAGGCTGTCGAAGCACTGGGCAGACCGCCTGGCCCATGTATCGGTGGCCGCCCGCTGCTGCAGGGCATACCAGCGGTTGCGCTGGCCGTAGAGGATGGTGCGGTTCATCAGCTCGCAGCCCTTGACCTGATAGTACACGTTCTCATAGAAGCAGGCGCGCTTGTCGGCAGGCATCTGGGCGAGCAGGCGCTCGGCCTTGGCACCGATACGGGTGTACTCGGCTATACGGCGCTGGGCCTCGCCATAGTTGGTGAGCGAGAACTCGGTATCGACATTGACCTCGCGGCCCTGGGCATCGTTGGTCCACTGAGAGCCAAAACCCATACACTCGGGTTTGCGCTGGAAGGCGAGGTCGTAGAATGAGCGGAAGATGTCGGCTATGTCGCCCCGGTACTGGCTGCCCAGCATACCGCACGTCCACTCGGTACGGTAGTTGACCGTACGCTGATAGTCGAACGCGTCAATGTCGTAGGCGAGGTTGAGGAAGTAGTCAACGGCAAACTCGCAGAGCTTGATATCGCCGGCGTTGAGCAGCCAGATACGGTCGGCTGTCGTGTCGTAGGCCTTGCGCAGCTCCTCGTACATCAGGGCGGGCGAGGTGGTGTTCATCCACAGGTAGTTGTGTGGCCGCCCCAGGTACGAAGAGTGGTAATACACCCCCGAGCGGCCAGAGCGCTTCTGCTCGGCAGGGCTGCTCAGACGCTTGAAGTAACCGTAGTTGTCATCGGGCCAGACGAGGGTGATGTCATCGGGCAGCCGGAGTCCGTGGTCGTACACATCGAGCACCTCCTTGTAAGGGGTAAAGGCCTGGGGAACATCCTTGGCGGGCCGCTTCAGTATATCGGACAGTATCTGACGCTGTCCCTCGACAGCCTTGGCCATCACGTCCTTGCGCTCGCCCAGGTCGTTGCTTCCAGCCATGGCCGCATCGTGCAGGCCGCGTAACGCCACGGTATAAACGTTCTCGTAGGGAGCCGTCTCCTTGACCCTGGCGGTCAGCACGCTGTCTATGCCGCGTTTATTGGTCACATAGTTCCAGTCTCCGTACTTCTTGCGGTCCCACTCTGTGGCCGTATTGAGAAACAGGGGCTCGCAATGGGAGGTACCCATGACGATGCCAAAGCTGTCGGCCACCACCTTGTTCTCGGCGTCCTTGTAGAAGGCCAACGAGCAGTTGTGCATGGCGGGACAGAGGTAGTTGGCATTGAGGCGGAGCAGCAACTCGCACACGGCGCCGTAAGTGCGGGGGCCGAAGTTGCCACGGTCTTTCTCGAAATTGTGCTTAGCCCACTGGAAGAGGCCCCAGTCCTCGTCGTTAATGAATATTCCGCGGTACTTGACGCTCGGAGTCTTAGAGGTAAAGGGCTTCACGTTGACGGCCACGCTGGCACGCTTGGCCACAGGGGCATCGGCCCAGAAGTACCAGGGATTGACCCCGATGGCGCGCGATACCGAGAGTAGCCCGTAGGCGGCTCCGCGGCGGTCGCTACCGGCCACTACCAGGGCCTCGTCTATCCCGGCGGCCGGCTTTCTGACTATCTGGATGCGGTAGCGTTCCCAGGCGCCCGTAAGGCCCGTGGTGTCTATCTTGCCCTTTTGCGCCATGCGCTTAATCCAGGCATTGGCCAGGGTGCCCACGATGACGGCACGGCGGGCCTTGACCTTGCCTTGGCTGATGTCGGCCAGGGCGGGCCGGTGGTTGGTCACACGGTTTACATCGTCGGCAAACAGCATGGACACGCGCTGCATGAGCGCGGGCTCGTGGCCATCGTAGCACACGGTAACCGTTCCGTTGCTCCCTGCGAGCTGGAACTCGGAGCCCAAGGTGGCCTGGGCAGAGGCCGAGAGGGCTCCCGCACACAGGGCAAGGAGAGATAATATGGTCTTCTTCATATATAATAATGTAAAGCGTAGCCCCGGAGGGCTACTGATAGTTAATGTCTTCGATTTGGAAATTGCGCTTCAGCTGGAGCAGCTGGCTGTCATCGGCCAGCAGCACACTGGTGGCCAGCACTTCGCCCTCGGCCCCGCCCTGGGTTCTGACAGACACCTGGCGACGCCCCTCGACCCACCGGCCGGTTATCGGGTTAACGATATGGCGCCGTGTGGCGGTGTCATTGCCCGACGTGGTGAGACAGCCGGTAAAGTTGCCGGGCACGCGGCCCATGGCCAGCACCGAGCTGTTGCCCATATTGACGATGGCATCGGCTATGCCATGAGCCGCGAGTACCGGCTTGATCTGGTCGAGGGCATAGCCCTTGATAAAGCCACACAGGTCGAGGCTCACGGTAGGCTCGTCAAAGTAAATGGCATCTGCGGTAACATGTACCAGGTCTATGGTGTGTGGGGAGTGAGCCCGGGATGAGACTGTAATGTCAAACAGCCCCAGTGTCAGCGCATGGAAGCGCAGGCACTGGGTTATCATGCGGTACAGGTGGCCCTCTGGATGAGCGAAGGTCATCTGCCCATTGCGGTTGAGCATAGCCAACTGGGAGGTAGGGTCGAAGCGGTTGCCCGCAGTCTCTATCTCACCGATGAGCTGCCTTATGTCGTGTACCGTGGGCATCAGCGGGGCGACGTCGGCCGCCTTCAGCAGAACATCCACACGGGTGTGCATAGCCGCGAACCACGCATAGAGTGCCGTGGTACCGTCGGGCAGCTCGCGGATGACATGGTACATTGGGGCGATTACTGGAGTTCGAGTATCTTTACGTTCTTGAACCACACCTCGTTGCCATGGTCCTGAAGCAGGATGTTGGCATCGGTGAAGTTGCCGAAGTTAGGCCAGTTCTTGTACTTGCTGTAAGCAACGAGGGCGTTCCACTCCTGGTTGTTGCGCTCGTACTCCAGCAGTTTGACGCCATTGAGCCAGTGCTCGACATGATTGCCGCGCACGACAATCATAGCAGTATTGAACTGATTGATGTCAAACGGCTTGTTGTCCGGAGCAGGGATGAGGTCATAGAGAGAGCCGAGCTTGCGGTTGCCCTTGACACCCAGTTTGGCGTCAGGGTGACGCAGGTCGTCCAGAATCTGGAACTCGCAGCCGATGGCCGAACCGGCGCCCTTGTTCATAGAGGGGTCTACGAAGTACTTGATACCGCTGTTGGCACCCTTGGTAATCTTGAAGTCAACCTTGAGGATGAAGTTGCGGTAAGTACGGGTGGTAACGATGTCGCCACCATTGGCAGACTCGCCACCGTTGCCGGCGAGAACCTTGAGAATACCGTCCTCGACAACCCAGCCCTTGGAGGGGAACTTGTCGAGCTTGGCGCCACGCCATCCGTTGGTGGTCTTGCCGTCGAAGAGGAGTTTCCAGCCCTCCTTGGCCTCGCGCTCAGAGATGGTGTTGTCCACGAGATTGACCTGCTCTACGCTCTCGTTCTCCGGGGTGGCGTACTTGGCCACGTCCTTGGTCAGTACACGTATGTTCTTCCAGGCGACAGTCTTGCCTTCGTCCTTGCCGTCCTTGCCGATGGCGTGAACCTGGAGTGCTATAAAGCCGCTGAGGGTAGCGTTGTCCAGCAGGTCGGCACAGGCAATGCCGTTGACCCATGTGCGGATAGAGTTGCCGATGCACTCAACGCGTGCCTTGTTCCACTCGTTGTTCCTGAAGGCCTTCTTGGCGGCGGGGTTGTTATTGAGGTTGTAGAGCCAGCCACGGCGGGCCTCGTCGTAGACGCCTCCTGTCCAGGCGCGCTTAGAGGGGTCTATCTCGAACTGGTAGCCGTGTACACGGCCGTTCTGATAGCTCTTCATACTCTCGCTGCGGAACTGTACGCCAGAGTTGATACCGTCGTCAACACGGAAGTCGAACTCCAGGATGAAGTCGCCATAAGTCTTCTTGGTACAGAGGAATGAGTTGCTGCTGTTACGGACCGTGTGGCCCACGATGGCACCGTTCTCGACGGTGTATTTAGCCGAACCGTTGAGCTGTTTCCAGCCACTGAGGTTCTTACCGTTAAAGAGTGACTGCCAGTTCTGGGCGTAACCGCCGAAGGCGAACATGGCGACACATGCTGTCAGAATGATTTTCTTCATTGCTACTATTAGATTAATGTTGTTATTTTACTTTGTAGAAGTCTTCCCAACCACGGCGAGGAGGCATACCGGACAGGAGGGCGTTGGCAAACTCGTTATTGGTAAACTGCTTGGCGCGGGGATCGAAGAACAGCTGCGTATTGAGGCGCTGGGCGATAACGCCGAGGCAGAACACCTGGCTCAGAACGCCGTTTATCTCGAACGGAGAGCGTGTCTTCTCGGTTCCGAGACAGGCTCGGAGGAAGTTTACATAGTGGTTAGACGGGCTCTTGGGCACTACGGGCAGCTTGTCCTTCATCTCGGCGGCCTTCTCTGACGGTATTATCTTGAGCGTACTGCCGTGGCTGCCACCCTTGAAGACAAGGTCGCGCGAGTAGATCTCCTTACCGGGGTTGAGCTTAGAGACTGGCGTGTTGCCCTGGTTGGTCGAGGGCACGTTGGCGTTGTACTCCGAGCTACCGTAGCCCTTAGGCAACGGGGGCAGGTTGTCCAGGCCGTCGTACCAGGTAACGTCGCAGGGAGGCATGCCGTCGCGGGCGGCGAAACGGAAGAGGATGGTCGACGAGAAGGGGTAGAAGTAGTCGTTGTGACCCTTGGCATACTTCATGGTGACCTCGTAAGGCAGCCCGAGGTTCAGAAACTCGTGCGCGGTGTCCAGCAGGTGAGCGCCCCAGTCGCCCAGGGCTCCCATGCCATAGTTGTACCAGCAGCGCCAGTTGCCCTGGTGATATTTGTCCGAGTAGCCCAGATACTCGCAGGGGCCTACCCATGTGTCCCAGTCTATGCCCTGTGGCATAGGCTCGCCGCCAGGCATCTGGATCATGCCGGCATCGTACTTGTGCCAACGGCGCGGGTTGTTCATGTGTGCAGTAATGGCGGTAACGTCCTTGATAATACCGGCGTCTTTCCAAGCCTTGAACTGGAAGTAGTTGGCCTCGGAGTGGCCCTGGTTTCCCACCTGTGTAACCACCTCCGGGTGGCGCCTGGCCATGGCCATCATAAGCTCGCCCTCAAGGAACGTGCGGCACATGGGCTTCTCCAGGTAGATATGCTTGCCGTATGAGAGGGCCATCATGGCTATGGGGAAGTGCATGTGGTCGGGCACCGATGCGCAGACGGCCTCGAAGTCGGCCGAAGCCTTCTCGAACATCTCGCGAAAATTGCGGAAGCGCTTGGCCTTGGGGTACATGTTCATCACCTTCTGCGTGTGGCGTGCGCCCATGTCTACGTCGCACAGACAGGTAACCTCTACCATGCCCGTCCTGGCAAACTCGTCGATATTCTGCTCTCCGCGGTTGCCTATGCCTATATAGGCTATCTTGACCTTGTCCTTCTTGGCCGAGGCCCATTCCTTGGAGGTAAGGGGAGCGGCCATGACTCCATTAAGTCCACTCAGTGCCATGCCGGCGACCGACGCGCCCATGACTTTTAGGAAATCTCTTCTGCTTGTCATATCTTCTTAGTTTTTAGTTGTTGGTCTTTATCTTCTTAATCAGGTACCGGGCACCGGCCCACAGCAGCCTGACCACTATGCTCAGCGCATACAGGATAGCGGTGAGGCACAGCACATAATCGATAGAGGTGTACAGCTCGGTGACGGGCGACTCATAGGTGATGATGGCGCCTATGTTGAACGCATTGGCCACGACAAAGGCGCCCAACAGGCACCAGAACTCGCACTTCTGCCTCTTCGCGGTAAATATTATGTCTCTCATATAGTTTGGTGGTTTTCCCGGGTTCCGTAAACCGGGTAGTTAATCTTGTACTGGTCAGGGAAGGTCAGTATCTCGCCACGCTCTATGGCCTCGTGTCCCCACAGGCAGAGCAGGCTGGCGTAATAGCCTTCCTCGGCGATATTCTTGGGCTGGTGCCGGGTAACCACGGCCTCGATAAAGCCATCGAGGAGCAGCGAGGTGTCCTTGCCCTTGGGCTGGCCATAGCCCAGGATAGACTTGCCAGGGTCCTTGTTGTCCATATCCATGGCCCAGCTGGTTCCGGCAAAGGACACATCTTCAAACAGAGCCTCTTCCCAGTCGTCAAGCATCTGCAGGAAGGCCGGCGCAGGGCCCAGCCGCTCGAAGTAGTACTTTCCCCTCTCGGGCTCTACCGTTCCCAGGTTGCCCAGGATTTGCTCCTCCAGGCCATAGAACTCGTTGGAGATGACAGAGCTGTACGTTATCTTCTCGCCGGTATCGTATGCGTAGATACAGCTCACGTTGTCGTACACCTCGCGGCCATCCTTCCAGAAGGTGATGCCTCCGTGGCCCATCACCTTGTCCGGCAGACGGCCCATGGCCCATGTTCCCACCTGCAGCTGGTGGCACGCCAGCTCGGTCATCAGTCCGTGCGACGTCGCCTTGTACAGACGCCAGTTGAGAAAGCGCTCCAGCTTGGGGTCGGGCACCTTGCGGCGCCAGTCGCCGTTACGGTTCCAGAAGGCGTGTACAGCGGCTATCTTGCCAAAGGTGCCGCGGTGTACCATATCCATAGCCTTGATATAGCGGGGGTCGAAGAGGCGCTGCTGGCCGGCAAAGAAAATCTTGCCCGAAGACAGGTGGCGCTTGTACATGTTGTAACACTCCTCCATGGTGTAGCCGATGGTCTTCTCGCAGTACACGTCCTTGCCGGCGTCGAAAGCATCCATCGCTATCTGATAGTGGGTTCTGAGCGGGGTGGCTATTATGACGGCGTCTATGCTGCGGTCGGCCAGCAGGTCGCGGTAGTCGCGGTACACCTTGGCCTGGGGAACCATCTCGAGGGCCTTGTCTATCGATGGCTGATACACATCGGCGATGGCGACGATGTCGGCCTTGGGTTTTCTGACAAGAAACTCCAGGAGGAAGCGGCCCCGCGAGCCGACGCCTATCATCCCGATACGGCAGCGTTCCTTGCCGGTATGCTTAACATCGGAGAACACCGACAGCCAAGGGCTCGTGGCGGCCAGCACGCCGGCTCCCATCAAGCCCAGGTTCTGCAGAAATGTCCGCCTGTCTATCTGTTTTTCTTCCATTTATGTTTTTAGTTGTTATGATAATTACTGCAAAAGTAGGGGTTTATATTATAATGAGTAAGGAGATTTGTTCTGTCTCTCTGCAAATATATATTTTTACCCTATAAGGCGACAAAAGTACAGCCCCCGCCATCGCAGTGCCCTAACAGGACTGCCTGGCACATCCTACAGACAAAGTTACAACAATTTCTGCCACCTGCATAGGCTTGGCCGTAGTATATATTCAAAATATAGACATTTTTAGACGTTAACAGACTGATAATCAGTAAAGGAATGATTAGAAACTGTACTTTTTTTATAGGCCTTTAGATGGATATTTGCGACCTTTGATGGCAAAAAGGTAAAAGGGTAAAAAGATAAAAAGCGCTCCCTGCGTACAGATGCAGACTTACTGCCCGCTTATGCTGACGGATAGCGCACCGAACGGCATCGTAAATATTTTTCTGATATTGCATAAATATACATTTCGGGCACTTAGCCATCGGACGAGGGCTTTTAGGGCGTCTGTATTTTGCATGTACGCTCACCGTGGGTACAGCGGTGCCGAAAACAGCAATTTTCGGACCACCCGAAAACGACCTTTTTTTTGCTCGCGATGGTCATTAGAATCGTAATGACCATCGCGAGCAAAAAAATGACCATCGCGGCGACCCTGAAAACCGTCTCCGAAAAAGTCGAAAATAGCGGTAAAAAAGGTGCCAATAGCCGCTGTTTTGTAAAAGGTTGTTACTTTTGCGGCCCTCGCGACGCCTGAAAACAGCCCCGATGACCCCAAAAATCGTCCTGGTTTGTTCAGAATTTCTGGAAATTATGCCCCAAAAAAGGGGCGTTACGACTGTATATTTATACATTATCGCCTCGCGTTTTGCATAAATATACAGTCGCCTGTCAAGGTTTTTCGCAGTTCATGCCATGGTTGCAGCGACGATGGCAGCCGCCAGCCCACCTTCCGGAAAGACTTAGGAGGCGGCTCCTTGCCCCTGCTCGATGGCACGCAGCTCGCGGCGGAAGCGCTGCCAGTAGAGGATGCCGGCCACGGTAAGCCCCACGGGGAAGGCAACCCACACACCGAGAATGCCCAGGCGGCACACGAAACCGAGCATGTAGCCCATGGGCAGCGAGATGACGAAGTAGGCTATAAAGGCGTAGTACATCATGGGCTTGACACAGGCTATGCCGCGCAGGGCGTTGGCAAAGGTGTACTGTAGGGCATCGCCAAACTGGTAGATAATCATCACCCATATCAGCATGGCCACTATCTGGCCGGCCTCGACACTGTCGGAGAACAGGCCGCCTATGTAGTGGCGGGCCAAGAGTACGGGCACACTCATCATGGCCGAGGCAAAGAGGGCCATGCGGAACCCGTCGGTCGAGCAGGTACGTGCGGCGGTATAGTCGTGCTGCCCCATAAAGTAGCTGATACGTATGGACATGGCCGCGGCCATACCCGAAAGCACCAGGTAGAACAGCTGCGACACGGTTATCACTATCTGATGGGCGGCCAGCTGTACGGTGCCCAGCCAGCCCACCATGATACAGCTGAAGCTGAACGCGGCCGACTCCATGCCCAGCTGCAGGGCCACGGGCCACCCTAAGCGGTTCATCTCCAGGAAGTCGTGGCGGTTTACGCGGCCATGGGCCACACCCCGGCGGTAGCCGCCAAAGTCTTTGTGGACAAGCATGACTGCCACCAACAGCAGGGCCATGAGCACCCGCGACCCCATGGTAGAGATGCCGGCTCCCAGCAGGCCCAGCTCGGGCATGCCGCCCACACCGTAGATGAGCAGCCAGTTGAAGAAGATGTTCAGCACATTGCCCGCCACCATGACCCACATGGCCACGCTGGTCCGGGTAATGCCATCGAAGAACTGCTTGAGCGTGTCGAACACACCCACGAAGAGCACGCTTACCAGGTTGACCAGGAAGTAGGGCCGTATGAGGGGCAGAAGCTCATCGGGCTGCCCTATGTGGCCCAAGTTGAAGTAGAGAATGGTCAGCACCGCCACCAGCAGCACGCCCACCACCATGTTGGCCACGAGCGAGTTCTTGACCTTCTGCCCTATGTCGCTGGTGTGGCCCATGCCGTACAGGCGGCCCACTATGGGCGTCAGACCGTAGGAAAAACCCATATAGAAGATGAGCGCCAGCGTAAAGATGTTGTTGACCAGACCGGCCGCCGCCAGCTCAGTGGTGCTGTGGTGGCCTATCATCAGGGTGTCGGCAAATCCTAAGATTACGGTGCCCAGCTGGCCTATCACTATGGGTATGCCTATCTGCAGCAGCGACCTGTAGTGGTGGTGCCGCCTTATCTCGTTCTGCATATACGATATACTTTATAATGGTTATTTACTGAGTTACGACAATAATAGCTGTCATCATAACAGGAGCAAGGGCTAAGGGGGTTACTTACGGTTCTGTCTACGGGCACAGTCGGGGCAGAGGCCCTTGACCATATAGTTGACAGAACTGGCAACAAAGCCATCGGGAATACTGATGGGCGGTATGGCGGCGTAGTCCAGGCAGAAGGTCTGGTGGCAGCGCTCGCAGTAGAAGTGGGCATGGCGGTCGTCGTCATGGCCGTGGTTCTGGCTGTGGCAGAGTTCGTACTTGATTTCGCCGTCGCCACCGTCGATGGCGTGTACGAGGTGGTGCTTCCTAAATTCGGCCAGCGCGCGGTATATGCCCGACTTGTCTATGGTAAGTATATGGCTCTCCAGCTCGCTCATGGACACGGGATGCCCCATGCGGGCCAGCGCCTCGGCTATAACGATACGGTTGGCCGTGGGTCTGACATCATGTAGCTCCAAGAGGTCGGCAAAGTGCTGGGTAGCCATATACTCGGTGTGTATCAGGGTTCAAACAGCAGCTGCCCGAAGAAGTCGGGGCGGTGAAAGTCGGGCGAGGGCAAGTGTATGGGGGCCCACGACAGGAAGTGGGGCTGCTGCAGCTTGTCGCCGCACTTGTAGAAATTGGCCGTCATGCGCTGCCCGCACAGGGATGGCAGCGACGAGCGGAAAGCTGTAGCCACGGGAATGATGAGCGACAGCTGCCACGACACGGGCGACACGCGCTCGGCAAAGGGTGTACGCCCTAACGACGACCACCGCTGCACGCCGCCGAGCACCGATGGGCCGGCCAGCTCGCGGCCTTCGCGATGGGGGCCGCAGCCCACGAGGAGGGTTCCGGCGCAGTTGCACTCTACATTATAATAGACATCGCCACCCTCGGGCTTGAAGAAGAACTCGCAGCAGCTGTCCTCCCACACACGGCCGTTGTCGTGCGGAGCCACGGCGGCCACGCTCTGCTCCGCCACCCGGTAGTCTATCAGGATGGCCGAGCCCGTATGGGCTATACGGAAAGTTGCCGCGGGGGCATAGGGATAGTCCGCGGGCCAGTCTACGCAACCTATGGCGTGGGCCTCGACCCCTGCCTCATCCAGCGCGGCCGACACCAGGGCGGCGTCGGTCACGGCGTGGGTTATATGTTTGACCGTCAGTTGTTTCATCAGCATCTGTAGGGTTATTGGCAGTTACGGATAAAGTCCTGCATGTACGCCTGCTGGCCGTACACGGTACGGAAGAGCTGCAGCTGGTTGCGGGTGCGCACCAGGTTGTGCTCAGGGTACCCTATCTTATAGTAGGTGTCGCCATTGATATAGTCAGTAAGGAAGCGCACGCACTGCATGTAGGGGAAGAGGGCCACGGCGTAAGGCAGGTTGTCGCGTTCTGCGGGCGTAAGGAAGCGGGCCGACTCCAGGTAGCCCCGGGTGAAAGCCTCGAAGATGTCGCGGCGGAACGCCACCTTGTCTATATGGGGGTCGTCCTCGGCCACGGCGTTGGCGCCGGTACGCAGGAAGTCGCCATAGTCAGAGAATACGAAGCTCGGCATGACCGTGTCAAGGTCTATGACGCACAGCACGCGTCCCGCCTCGTCAAACATCATGTTGTTGACCTTGGTGTCGCAGTGGCAGATACGCTTGGGCAGCTCGCCGGCACGCCCCATGCGCTCAGCCTTGCACATCTCGTCGGCGTGAGCCTCTAACTCGGCCACTATGTCGGCCACCTCGCCCATGCGGCCCACGGCGTCGGCAGCCACGGCATCGCGCAGCTGGCGTATGCGCAGCTCCATGTTATGAAAGTCGGGAATGGTTTCGCCCAGGGGCTCTTCCAGGTCTACCAGCATGGCCTCGAAGTTGCCAAATGCCTTGCCGGCATGGTAGGAGTACTCGGGGTTGACGGCCTCGAAGGTCTTGGCACGCGGGATGAACACCGACACGCGCCAGTACTTGCCTGCGGCGTCCAGATAGTAGGTCTTGCCCTCGGCCGTGGGCACAAAGGTGAGCACCTTGCGGTCTATGTCGGTCTCGCCGGCGGCAACGAGTTTCTTGCGGATATGCGCGGTAACAGCCTCGATGTTGTGCTGCAACAGGTCGACATCCGTAAAGATGGCATTGTTAATGCGCTGCAGCACATAGTCGGGCGCTGCGCCTGCGGTGGTTACCTTATAGGTATCATTGATAAGTCCGTTGCCCAGGGGGGCCACCGACTCTACGGGGGCATCAATCAGAAATTTGCCGATGATGGTCTTGAGTTCTTTTTCGTCCATGTCTTCATGATTTATTTTCTACAAAATTACGATTTTTTGTGTCCACTGACAAGTTTTTAGCGACAATTCTTAAAAATCAGAACATCGCCACACGCACAACGGTAGAAAATAGTAACTTTGCAGCCATGATATTTCACCCACTGCACACCACCACGCCCCCGCCCACGCTGATGAGCAACCCCTTCAGCTACACCCCGCACCCGCTGTGTGTCCAGGCGGCTACGCTGCTACAGGCCACGCTGCCTGCGCTCATGGCCCGCCATCCGGAGGAGCGTGGCAAGATGTTCGGCGTGCTCGTGGTAGAGGCCGGGGGCCGCCTGGGCTATCTACAGGCATACAGCGGACAGCTCTCGGGGGGCTACCCGTACACGGACGAGTTCGTGCCGCCGGTGTTCGACTATCTGTCGCCCACAGGCCACTTCCGCCAGACCGAGGGCCGCATCTCGGCACTCAGCCGGCGTATCGGGCAGATGGGCCACGACCCGTCGCTGCTACGCCGCGAGCAGACGGTCAGGGTGTTAGAGCGCTGTTCGGAGCGGGCCATAGCGCGCTGGAAACAGGTGATGGCCGCTGCCAAGGCACAGCGAGATACGCTGAGAGTCACGGCCGACGAGGCCATGCGTGGGGCGATGGTTCGCCAGAGCCAGTACCAAAAGGCCCAGCTGCACCGCATCAAGCTGCGCTGGAGCCGGGTTGTCGGGGCGGTGAGCCGGAGGTGCCAGGAGCGTCGCCGCGACATCGACCAGCTACGCTGTCAGCGTCGGCAGATGAGCGACAGCCTCCAGCAGTGGCTTTTTGACCACTTCGTGCTATACAACGGGCGTGGCGAGCAGCGGGGGCTGGGCCAGATTTTTGCCCAGTACGACCCACGGCGGCCCTATCTTACTCCGCCGGGTGGCACGGGCGAGTGCTGCGAGCCCAAACTGCTGCAATATGCGTACAGCCACGGCATGCGGCCGCGCTGCATGGCCATGTTCTGGTGGGGCGACAGTCCTGAGGGCGAGGTTCGCCACCATCTGCACTACGATCCGGCGTGCCAGGGCAAGTGCCGGCCCACGCTGACCTACATGTTGCAGGGCCTGACGGTGGAGCCAGAGGCCACGGTGACCACCGAGGAGGACATAGAGATAGTGTACGAGGACGCGTGGATAGCGGTGATAAACAAGCCGGCCGGCCTACTGAGCGTGCCGGGGCGCGAGGGGGGCGCATCGGTAGCCGAGAGGATGCGCCGACGTTACCCCATGGCCACAGGCCCGCTGGTGGTACACAGGCTGGACCGCGACACCAGCGGCCTGATGCTCATAGCCCTCGACGAGGAGGTGTACCGCCAACTGCAGCAGCAGTTCATCCATCGCCAGGTATACAAGCGGTACGTGGCGGTGTTAGAAGACAATGGCCAGCCACTGGCCGACCATGGCCACATAGACCTGCCGCTCTCGCCCCACCCTACCGACCGTCCGCGGCAGCAGGTAGACCACCTACAGGGCAAGCGGGCTTATACCGAGTACCGCCGGCAGGGCCAGCACCGGGTGGCCCTCTACCCCCACACAGGCCGGACCCACCAGCTACGGGTACACTGTGCCCACCCGCAGGGGCTGGGACGGCCCATACAGGGCGACCCGCTCTATGGGCATGGCCAGGGACGGCTGTGCCTGCATGCCGAGAGCATCACCTTCGTACACCCGGTTACCATGGAGAAAATGACGTTCAGCCGTAAGGCCGATTTCTGACATCGCCCCTACGGCCTATACAGCAAGAGAAGCCGTGGGGCCTCTCTTTTCTTATCAGATGAAAAACATGATGAGCACCTGGGCTATCAGCACGCGGACAAACATGCCCAGCGGATAGACCGAAGCATAACTGAGCGACGGGGTTTCGCCCTGGATGGTGTCATTGGCATACCCTAACGCCATGGGGTTGGCCATGCTGCCACACAGCACGCCACAGATGGTTCCAAAGTCGTACTTGCGCATACGCAACATAATCACGCCGACAATAAATACAGGTATCAGCGTGAGCAGGGCACCTATGCCTATCCACATGAGGCCCTCGGGACGTATCAGGGTATGGAAGAAGTCCTTGCCGGCCTCTAACCCTAAGCAGGCGAGGTACAGCGACAGGCCGAACTTACGCAGTATGAGCGAGGCGCTGCGCGTGGTGTACGAGATGATATGCGCCTTGGGGCCCAGGGCTCCCACGATGATGCCCATGACGATGGGCCCGCCGGCCACGCCCAAGTGTACGGGTACGGCGGCACCGGGGATGGCCACGGGGATAAGCCCGAGCAGCAGGCCGAGAACCATGCCGAGGAAGATGCTGCCCAAGTTGGGCTCATTGAGGGTCTGCACGGCATTGCCGATAAACTTCTCCACATTGTCGAGGGCGCTGGGCGGGCCCACCACCACCACGCGGTCGCCATACTGCAGCCGCAGGTCGTCGGTGGCCAGCAGCTTGAGGTCGCCCCGCAGTACCCGGCTCACGTTAACGCCGTAAGTAGAGCGCAGCTGCAGGTCTACCAGATGCTTGCCATTGAGCACCTTGCGCGTAACGACCACCGTGCGGCTGGCCACCTCGGCGTCTATGTGGTTCCAGTCTATCTGGTCGGCGTTCCAGTTGGTCTCGGTCTCGCGGCCGAAGAGTATCTCCATCGCCTTGCGGTCATCCTTGTTGGTAATGACCAGCACCTTGTCGTCCTGCTTTAACACGGTGTCGGCGCCAGGCACTATCACTTCCTGCCCACGCCATATACGCGATATGATGAAGCGCTCATGGGAGTTGAGGGCGAAGTCGGATACTTTCTTGCCGTCGAGCGCGGGATTGACCACGAGGTACTCGCCGATGTAGGTCTTGTTGGCGTCGTCGCGCGCAGGTATCCGCAGGTCGGCGGGACGTACCAGCACACGACGCAGGATGACCATCACGATGATGACGCCCACCACGCCAAAGGGATAGGTAACGGCCGTGCCCAGGGCGAGGGTGCCGGCGGCATGGCCTGTCTGCTGCAGGGCTTGCTGGGCGGCTCCCAGGGCCGGGGTGTTGGTCGTGGCACCGCAGAGCAGGCCCACCATATCGGGCAGACTGACCCCGGTAAGGGGCACCAGCACCACGGCTAACAGCGTGCCCAGCAGGATGATGGCCAGCGACCACAGATTAAGGGGCATACCCTCGCGGCGGAGCGAGCCGAAGAAGTTGGGACCCACGCTCAGGCCGAGCATATAGACGAAGATGACCAGTCCGAAGGTCTCGGCGTAGCCCAGGCACTGGGCATTGACCCTCAGCCCGAAATGGCCGGCCAGGATGCCGATGAAGAACACGAAGGCCACACCCAGCGAGATGCCCATGACGCGCACCTTGCCCAGGGCCAGGCCCAGGGCACATATCAGCGAGAGCGCCACTATGGAATGTACGGGCGAATCGGTGGAGAGTATTTCTGTAATCCAGTCCATTACCTTATTATATATATAGGCGGCAGGGCTGCCTATCGCACGCAAAGGTAGCAGAAATAACCATAGCGACCAAATAATTTTACTAAAAATATGCAGAATACGGCAACAGGCCCGTCGCGACGGATGCCCTATCGGCGCAGTTCGATACGGAAGACGGTGCCCACGCCGGGGGTAGAGCTCTTGACAAAGATGCGGCCCCGATGGTAGTCCTCCACGATGCGCTTGGCCAGCGACAGGCCCAGCCCCCACCCTCTCTTCTTGGTGGTAAAGCCTGGGCGGAACACGTTGCGGAGGTCTTTCTTATGAATACCCTTGCCCGTGTCGGCCACCTCGATCCACACACGCTGACCCGCGGTGCCCGCGGTGAGGGTCACCGAGCCTCCGGCATCGCCCATGGCGTCGACGGCGTTCTTGCAGAGGTTCTCTATGACCCACTCGAAGAGCGAGGCGTTGAGCCTGACCTCGATGGTGTCGGCGGGCAGATGGGCGGCGATGGCTACGCGGTGCGAGGTGCGCCTGTCCATATACTCTACCACGTGGGCGAGCACCTGCTGCAGGCTCACGGGGACGGGCTCGGGCAGGGAGCCTATCTTGGAGAAGCGGTCGGCTATGAGCTGCAGCCGCCTCACGTCCTTGTCCATCTCGGGGATGAGCGTGTCGTCGGGGTAAGTCTCGCGCAGTATCTCTGTCCAGGCCATCAGACTGCTGATGGGGGTACCCAACTGATGGGCGGTCTCCTTGGACAGGCCCACCCATACCCTGTTCTGCTCGGCGCGCTTCAGGGAGAGCAGGGCCACCACGCCCACGCCCACGAAGAGCAGCACCGCGCCCAACTGGACGTAAGGATAGAGGGCCAGCCGCTTCAGGGTGAGCGACTCGTCGTAGCATACATCGATGTAGTCGCCCCGGCGCGAGGGGTCGAGATAGATGCGTATGTAGCGGCCATCGCCACGGAGCCGGTGGCCCACGCGGGCAGCATAGCCCAGGCTGTCAGCCTCGCTGCGGGGTATGCTCAGGTTGCGGCAGGTCTGCACCCGCCCCTGCGGGTTGAGCACGATGACGGGTATCGTGTGGTTCTCGTCTATCACGCGCAGCACCAGGTTCAGGTCCGTGTTCTCGTCGGCATTGTTCAGAGCCCGCATGGCCTCGGCCCAGACCCCCATCTTGTTGTGTTCCTCGGTCTCCAGGTCGCGGGTGAGCCGATGGGACACCACCAGGGAGGCCATGGCCAGCACCACGGCCACCACCACCAGCACTATCTTCATCTCCCGTATGCGGTCTGTCCATTTCATAATCTGCATGGATAACGCTGCAAAGCCGATTTTAGTACATCTCTGCGCCCGAAAGTCATAAATTAAAATATCCGAGCCATTTATCATAGTAAAAAAGGCTGTTTCGGGGGGGGGGATTTGTCACTTTTTTCTTTGTCATATTAACAATAACTATTAACTTTGCAAGTGGATTAAAGTTTTTCAGAATTCTCATGTTCCTTACCCCAATCTGTGAAGATGCCATGGGTAAGATGGCGGATACAGCGCATTTACTATCAGTTAGCATACGTTCCGCCAGAGAGTTGGTTTTTAAGTTATTGGCGACCAGATTGATAGATATATATGAAGTGAAACTTAAAGGTCGTACCCGAGTCAGCCCTCGGAGGGAGCTTTGATATGTATAGCGGTTTTGTTAGTTAGTCCGCCAGTACATGTGCAGCTTCCGTAGGAGCAATCCTGTCCGTGGGTAACTCTTAAAGGCTTATGGCGACGCTGATGTCGCTGTAGTGTCATACAGCAGTGGTGATCCAGGTAGCGACCTGACTCACCACTGTTTTTTTGTGCACATACGCAGCGTTGTCCTGGGGGCGGCAGACAACCGCCGCCCTACCCCCGCCTATCATGCAGCACAGGCTCATGGCCCCAAGTGGGGCTACAGTCATGTACCGGGACAGCGAAAAACCTTGACACACGGCTGTATATTTATGCAAAACGCGAGGCAATAATGTATAAATATACAGCCATAACGCCCGTTTTCGGGGGCGTAAATCCCGGAAAAATTCAACAAACCAGGACGAATTTTGGGGTCATCGGGGCCATTTTAGGACATGGCGAGAGCCTGAAAAGTAACAACCTTTTACAAAACAGGAGCATTTAGCGCCTTTCTTGCCGCTATTTTCAGCTTTTTAGGAGATGGTTTTTAGGGTCGCCGCGATGGTCATTTCAGTGCTCGCGATGGTCATTACGATTCTAATGACCATCGCGAGCATCAAAAAGGTCGTTTTCGGGTGATCAGAAAATTGCCGTTTTTGCCACCGCCGCACCCTCGGCTGGCGTACAGACAAATTATGGAAGGCCGAAAAGCCCCCGCCCGATGCCTAAACGCCCGAAATGTATATTTATGCAATATCGGAAAAATCTTTACGATGCCGTCCAGAACATTACCCATCAGCGCCAGCGGACGGGTAACCAGCGCAGACACACTGGGAGGGGGCCGGCTCAGTCGGCACTGAGGAAGCTCATCACGTCGCGAGCCACCTCGATGGGGTCGCCCTCGGGCTGGGCGGTATAAGTGTTGGTGGCCAGGGTCCAGGGTTCCTCCAGGGCATACCAGTCGATGGCGAGCGATGGAGCCGTGCGGGCCGTAGCCAACTCGGCCGAGGTGTTGGCCGAACCGATGCTGCCCCCCAACACGGCATAGTCGGCCTCAGACCCGGCAGCCAGCTGTCGCTCCATGGCCTGGAAGAATGTCTTCCAGCGCATATAGTAGAAGTCGCGCAGCAGTCCCTGCCATTCCTTGTGCGCATAGTCGCGCAGGCCGCCGCGGTCGGCACACCGGCGGTTGCCCCAGGTAGTAATCTGCACGCGGGCGTTCCACTCGTACAGGCGCTTCTCGTCGGGCGTGGTGCCCAGGGCACGGGCAGCCTGCGTCCAGTGGCCCAGCCGAAACTCGGTGCGTGTGCCCAGCAGGCGGTCCTGGAGGAGAATCATGCTGAGGAAGCGGCGCGAATCGCGCCTGAACGCTTCGCGCGAGAAACTCTTGTAGTCGGCCACGACGCGCCGGTACTGGATGCGGGCCTGGTCGTCGAGGGCCTGGCGGACTATGTCTACCAGGTCGTACTCGAAATTGTCGTTGCCGGCAAAGCGGTCGGCCGCACCTACCATGAGACGGGCAGCCACCAGGGTGGCATGGGGGTCGTAGTAGTTCTTCATCTTAGACCACGACTTGACCTGGAAGACGTCCAGGCCAGGGCGGGCGTCGAAGATACTCTCGTGGGGGCCCTGCTGGTTGTTGCCGGCCGGACAGTTGTATATACTTCGGGCCAGCAGGGCCCAGGCCGTCTGCACATCATCGTTGTCCCTGCCATAGCGGGCACGCACATAGCCACGCACCCAGGCATCGCGGTCTACCGGGTCGGCACGCCAGGGCAGCTCGCTCATCAGCTCGAACATAATGGGGTTGTTCTCGGATCCCTCCATGGTAAACCCTATGCCGCGCAGATGGGCCGCCAGCGTATTGCCCCTGGTCAGGTAGAAGTTGTGAAGCAGCTGGTCCATGCGGCCATGCAGGCCCACATTGGCCCCGAAGTTCTCCAGCATACAGAAGAGCCACGCGTGCTTGCCATAGCCCTGCTTGCGCTGCCAGATGGAGGGTATGCCCCACATGGGACGGCACTCGGAGAAGAGGTCGAGTATCAGCAGGTCGCCCGCAGGCAGCGCGTCGAGCATCTGGGGGCGCGGGTTCTCCGTCCAGCCCTGTATTACCCATGTGGCCTTGGGGTTGGCGCGCTTCATGGCGGCCAGGAGGCGCCGGCCGGTACCCGCATAGTCTACCCGGGCACTGTTGGCACTCTCGTGGAACGGGTCCATCGAGTAGTAGTCGGCCCGCCCATACAGGCGGGTCAGCTCCTGGTAGTACATGTCGGCTATCTCGTCAAAGCGTTTATCGGATGCCGACAGGGTGGCCGGCCGCTGATAGCCATTCCACGACGCGCCAGCCACGGCGTCTACCCCCAGCCTGGCCGGGGCATCGTGGGGCAGCATGCCGGCATAGCCTGGCAATACGGGGTGCATGTCCAGCTCGCGCATACGGCGCAGGATGTTGCGCTGAAGGGTTTCCTGCCTCTTGTACCACGTCTCGGGCAGCGGGCCGCCCCATCCCTCCAAGTTGTTCATGTGCCACCAGGCCAGAAAGGCCGGCCCGGCGATGAAGCGGCCTATCTCCTCGCGGCTGTAACCCAGCCTGAGCAGCATATTGCGCCATACCACCTCGGTGCCCACGATGGCCAGGGGCATATTGACGCCGTGCAGGGCCATCCAGTCTATCTCGCGCTGCCAGCGGGGCCAGTCCCAGAAGACCATCGAGTACGAGAACGTACAGTAATTGAAGTCGTAGCGCAGCCTGAGCCGGGTGTCGTGGCGCTCGGGCTTGCCTACACGCGGCAGCTGAGCCGGCAGGTGGGCCTGCATCTGGTTCCAGCTCAGATGAATGCCTGCGTAGTACTTGAGGTACCAGTTGATGCCCGTGGCGATGTTTACCCAGGTGTTGCCCTCGACACACACGCGGTTGCCGCGCTGCGAGAGGCGGAAATAGTCGTCGGCCCCGCGGCGCAGTTCTATCTTGAACTTGCGCGAGGCGCCCTTGTCTATCCTCTCCAGAAGCCCGTCGATGGGCGTGGCCCTCATGGCCGTAAGGCTAAGGGCGGCCAGGGCCATACACACGAGCGCCCGGCGTATATTGACAGTAGTCTGTATCATAGCGTATCTTAATGGCGGCCAGCCTTCTCATGCCCACGAGCCTTGCGGCAGCACCGGTGGGCAGCACGGCCTCCGTGTCTATATGGCGAAACTATGGCAAAAGGGCCCGTAGATGTTTCCACCTGCGGGCCCCTGATTATAATAATGCATAGGCTTACCACTGGATACCCTGGTCCTGGTCGGGTATCAGCGTGTTCAGGTCGCGCTGCAAGGTGAGCGAACCGGTGATATGATACTTCAGAGGATAGGTAGGAATGGTGGTGTAGTCGGTAAACTCGTAGTCTATATTCTCTATCGTGATGTAAGTATGCTGCAGATAAGTCTTGGTGGCATCCATCTCCTTGACTACCGAGTAGCAGGCTCGGCCGTTGACCTTGAAATGGAGGTCGGGGTTCTCGGCATAGATGTCTACATAGTACTTCTGCATGCGGTAACGCTCCTTGGTGAAATGGAAGAACACCTTGTAGTTCCGGCGGTCCAGGTAGTCGATGTCGCGCAGGCCGGCATAGAAGAACACGGTGCTGTCGTTGACCACATAGCAGCGCTGGTCGCTACGGTTGGCCTTCTGCGAGGGGTCATCAGAGATGACAGACATGAGCTGTGAGCCAGAGTAGGTACCCGAGAAGTCGTTGAACGGGTTGATGCGCAGGATGGCCTTGCGGTAGTACTGGCGCGGGTTGGCCTTGTAGTTGGCGCCCGGCTCGTCAACGATGGTGATGGGCAGCACCCACTTCTCTGACTGGTCCAGACCCTGCAGCTTGAACGTAATGGGCAGCACGCCCTGGCTCTTGCCGGCAGGTATGGTTACCTCTGACGGGAACGAATAGTACTGCGAGGGCAACTCCTTGAAGTAAAGTTCCGGACGGCCACCATACTTACGTACATTGAGGTCGGCCAGGGTATCGGGGTCTATGGCGACCTTGACCACACGGTCGGTCTTGTTGTCAGTAGAGCCGCTGATGATGAGGGGAAGCTCGTAGGTAACCTCGCCAGTGGTCTTGTAACGCACATAGGTGTCGGTAACGCCAAGAGTATTGGGCACGCTCTTGAAAGAAACGTACTGGGCGAACTGCTCGTCTTCCCATTCGTTGTTGCAGGAGGCAAAGCCCACTGCAACAACCAACATGATAACTAACTTAAATATCTGTTTCATAACTGTTGTTCTGCTAAATAGGATTATTCTGGTTATGTCCAGCCTGGATTCTGAGTGAGGCGCTTGTTGCGCTTCAGCTCGTCGAGCGAGATAGGCCAGAACCACATCTTCTTAGTAAACGTACAGGGGTAATCCTGTATCATAATAGGTGTGTAGTAGATGTCGCGCATACTCTTGGTGGCGAGCATGTTGTAACCCCACACGGGGATGGTCTCTTCGGTAGGAGCGTCCATCCAACGGCGCAGGTCGAAGTAACGCTGGCCCTCGGCGAAGAACTCTATCTGACGCTCGCGCTTCAGCTTGGCGCGCATCTTGTCCTGGCTGGCATACACGTCATCGGTATAGTCGGGCACACCGGCACGGATACGTACGGGCTGTACACCCTTCTTCATCTCATTGATGTCGCGGCTGATGGTATAGGTAGTGCTGCCGTCCCACGAGGGTATCTCGTAGCTCTGGGTCAGCTCGTTGAGCGCCTCGGCATAGCTCAGCAGCACCTCGGCATAGCGGATAACGGGGTCTACACGGTAGGTGATACGCTCACGGCGGTAAGAGCCCTCGTCGGTGTCGGCGATGTCGTCGGGGTGAACGTACTTCTTGACACCGATACCCGTCTTAGGCCAGCCACCGCCCGAGCGGTAACCGTCGTTGGTGCCACGGTAGTACCATACCTGGCAGTTCTTCTTCTCATCGTCCTGGGTCTTGGCGTTGAGCAGGTTCCAGATGGCACCGTTGTAGCCTACCGAAGCGTAGAAACGCGGCTCGCGGTTGGCGTTCTGGAGAGACACGCCGTCGGGGATGTCGCAGTAGGGATACTGGTCGCGCACGTCGTCGTCCATATAGCCCTGCACACGGTCGGAGCCATCGCCACGGCCTATCTCCTTGTCCTTACCGGGAACGTCAGAGCCATCGGCCATGTAGTAGGCATCCTGCTGCTTGAGGGTCATACAGATGGTGTTGTAGCCATGGCCCTCGACCTGGGGCAGCATGTGCATGACGAGCACGCGGATATCCTCGCTACCCTGGTTCTGGCCATGGGTGAAGATAATCTCGGGATTCTCGTTACCGGGAACCTGGCCCGTGAAGATGGAACGGTAAGACTCGAAGGGGTCTATGTTGCGCCATCCGTTGGGCCAGTCCTTATCAGAGAACTGGGCATCGTGGGGAGGCGTAATGGTAAGCGGGTAAGCATACTCGTCAGCTGTCTGCGTGCGGGTGTAAGCCACGTAGAGCTGGTAAGTGTTGAGGTTCATCACGTCGCGTGCGGCAGCAGCGGCGCGGGCCCACTTACGCTCGTCGTACTGAGTGGGGAGCAGGCGCTCGCCCTTATCGTTAACCATCTCAGAGGCATACTCCTCGGGGGCCTTACCGTTCATCAGCGGACTGGCTGCATAGAGAAGCGTGCGGGCACGAACGGCCAGCGCGGCGCCACGAGTCGGACGCGCAATCTCCTGCGCCGAACGTGTAAGAGGCAGCATCTGGGCAGCGGTGAGCATGCGGTTCTCTATCTCGGCCACACACTCGTCGTAGGTGTTACGTGGCAGCGACAAGCCGTTATAGCTCTGCATGTAGTCGAGCGTTCCGTCGCCCGGAATGATGGGTATAGGCCCGTACATACGCAGCATATACCAGTAGAAATAGCCTATCAGGAAGTTGGCCTGACCCTTCAGGTCGGTCACCTCGTCAGCAGTAAAGGCGGTACACTTGTCAATATCCTTGAGGAAGAGTGCAGCCTGGCGTATGCCCTGGTAGCAGGCCGTCCAGGTGAGCAGAGAGTTGTTCTTGGTGCCATACTCGCTGTACACGCCATTACGCCACGAACCGTAGTCGTTAGTAACACCGGTACGGTCGCTGTAAGCCATGTCGTCGGCGAAGTTAAAGGGGTTGGCGTCCTTACAGCAGATGTCCTGCACGAAAGTGTTGCCCAGGTACTGATATGCCTCAGCCAGGAAACGGTTGACGTAATCCTTGTTCTTGTAGATGTCGTCGGTCTGCAAGCGCTCGTCAAAGATGTAGTCAGAGTCAAGATAATCCTTACAGCCCACAAGCATAGATGAGAGACCGAGGACGGCTGACAATATATATATCTTTTTCATATTCTATATTATTACTATGTCTATTACAGATTTAATGATACACCCACAGAGTAGGTGCGGCTAAGTGGGTAGTTCTTACCGGTAGAGCTGCCCATCTCGGGATCCCAGAGCTTGAACTTAGAGAAGGTCAGGAGGTTAGTGCCGATGAAGTAAACACGAACCTTGTTCATGTGGACCTTTCGAACCCAGGCGGTGGGCAGTGTGTAGCCTACGTCGAGGGTCTTCAGGCGCAGGTACGAACCGTCGCGCAGCCAGAAGGTAGAAGCGCGGTAGTTGTTGCCGGCACCAGAGGTCATGCTGCTGGTACCATAGCTCAGGCGGGGATAGGCGGCGTTAACGTCCTCGGTAGCCTCGGTGCCCGAAATCTCACGGGAAATCCAGCGGCTGCCATAAGCCATATCCTTGAGCACGTTGCCCCATCCGTCAGAGGTACTGAACATATATACGGTAGAACCGTTGATGAAGTAAGTAGACTTGCCTACGCCCTGGAAGTGGGCGTTGAAGTCGAGCCCTTTCCAGTTGACGCTGAAGCCGAAGCCATAAGTAAGGTTGGGCTTGGTAGTGGCACCGATGGCGCAGACGTCGTTACCGTCGATGACACCATCGCCGTTGATGTCCTTGTACTTGATGTCACCGGGCATGTAGTCGCCGAAGGTCTGCTTAGGACTGTTGCGGATGTCGTCGTAGTCTTTGAAGAGACCGAGGGCTATCAGACCGCGGGCCTGGTTGATGCGGTGACCGGCGTACTGCTTGTAACCGTACACGGTGTACTCCTCATCGTACTCCAGGATTTCGTTCTTACTATAGGTGATGTTGCCACGGAGCGTCAGACGTACGGGGCCGAACTTGTGCTTCAGGGCAAAGTTGCCGTCGAAGCCGCTGGCCTTGACCTCACCCACATTAGCCTTGGGCGCACCACTATTAATACCCACCATGGCCGAGAGGTAGTTGCGCTGCATATAGATACCTGAGCGGTGCTCATAGAAATAATCCACCGAGCCAGAGAGAGCATCGTTGAAGAACGAGAAGTCGAGACCGAGGTCGCTCTTGCGGGCTATTTCCCATGTCACATTCTCTGACGCGAGCTGCGAATAGTAGATGCCCTGATAAGAGCGGTCGTAGTTGTAGTCACCGAAATTGTACACGTTGCCCGAAGTAGTGGCGAGGGTGTACAGGTAGGGGAAGCGGACATTCGTTCCCAGATTGTCGTTACCGGCCTTACCCCAGGAGTAGCGTACCTTGAACATCTCTATCCATGGGAATGTCTTCTTGATGATAGGCTCCTCCGAGATGTTCCATGCACCAGAGAGGGCGGGGAAGAAGCCGAAGCGGTGGTCCTTGTGGAAGTTCTCCGAACCGGTGTAACCGAAGTTGAAGTTGATATAGTAGCGGTGCTTCCAGTCGTACTCGACACGGCCGGCCAGGCTCTGGTTACGACGCGACATACCGTTCTTCAGGTCGGTACCGAGGTTCTGGGTCTGTATCTTAGCCGACTGGCTGTACTTCAGGACCAGTCCCACGTGATGGGCCTTGGCAAATGTGCGGTCATAGTTAATCTGCCACTCCAGGAACTCATTGCGCGAGCCGCTCGACCCAGAACTCTGGGTCATCAGCTGCTCCTCCACGATACGTGTGAAGTTCAGATTGCCGTTCTCGTCACGGAAGCGGGGCTGAGCCTTGTACTGAGCGGGCCACTTGCGGCGCTTAATCCAGTTGCTGTTGTACGTATCGTAACCGAAGCGGAATGTAAATTTCAGGCCCTTGGTAATGAAGTCGAGCTTCTGGATAAACTCAAGGGTGGCCTGGATGTTATTCTGCCAAGACTCGTTGAAACCAGTCTGCGTGGCAGAAACCCAGGGGTTGTAGCCATCGTGGTCGCCACTGCCGACGCCCCATGCAGGAACGTAGCCATTAGAGTACATCACTGGAACCATAACAGGGTTGTAACCCATGATACCGTTCCACACGGCATCGGTACCGCTACCTGGGTCGTTCTGCTTAGCCAGCGAGCCGGAGAGGCCTATCTTCAGGAGCGAGGTCTTGGTGATGTCGATATCGAGGTTCATGCGGTAGTTCCACTTGCGGTAGTTGGCATTGGTATTGTAGTCCTTCATCGTGTCGTCGACACGGTAGATGCCCTGCTGGTTGATGTAGCTGCCCGAGACAAAGTAGCGGGCGGTCTTGCCACCACCGTTCATATTGAGGCTGGCGCGCTGGCTCCAGGCACCGTCGCGCATCATCACGTCCATCCAGTCTACGTTAGGATAGAGGTC